>SBBK01000180.1 GCA_005240025.1 archaeon | reverse complement strand
GACGCAGTATGGCCAGGCGGAATCAGAGTCACTCCAAAAGAAGAAGAAGTTGGACTGGATCTGGCACAACACGGCGAGCGAGCGTACGTAAACGAGTAACTCCTCCCTATTTTTTTAATTTCACCCGTCTATTCACGATATTTTATAAATTATTCAGATGTGTGTATCGTGAAATCAAACAAATGTTTGGTTTTATCCAAACAAGTCTTATTATTTTTAAATGCATTCTAACCTTATTGTTAGATCTGCCTCCCAGAGACACGGACTGAATACAAGCATAGCCGTGCTCTTGGCGTTTATACTGATTGGTTATTTTGCAAACGGCACAAATATTCCAATAATCAAATTCATTTCAATCCTATCACTTGCATTTTTTTCGTTTTATCTTGTGATGGATGCAAAAAAAAGTGGATTTGCGGCAGCATTTTGCGTTCTCTTGGGCTGCGCCATCGTAATATCTGGAATACTGATAACGACTGAAACCAATTACACAGAAAAACCCTCGCCAAAATACAATCTGTTTGTTCAAACAATTGAAGAAAAAATACAAAACGCGAGATCGTACAGCGATGCCCTGCATATTTATGGTCTTGTCACTGGAATATCATCAATTGGACTTGGGTTGATATTCGCATACAGACCGACTTTAATTCGGATAAAAAACTATCTCCCATTTGAGTACCCGTATCCTATCTGGAACGGAAAAAGCCAACCAATGATGCAATTTAGCAGAAACTTTGTTTCCGCAAGCACTTTTTTGACAGAAAAAGAAAAATTGCTTATGTGCAGATTTCGTTATCTTTTATTTTCAATTAATGGAAAGATGTATCTGGTCTCACCAGAGGGAAAAATCCCAGCCGATTCAGTAATTGTGCGCACAAAGACAGGAAAAACTCTGTGTGGAATTTCTAGATTCTAGTATGATTTCATAGTGTTCCTTTAATTGCCTAAAGCACATCATGTATGTGGTATGCAGGACGATCTCTTGTCAGGCTCTGACATCATATGAACCTGCTTACCTGATGCAAAACCCTCAAATGACATGTTGACATACCAGATAGGAAACACCACAATGTCTGGTTTAGAAAAATTAATACCAACCATGGTCATTTAATACCGGTCTGTGACTTTGAATTCCATCAACAACTATTTGAGCAATGAACTCCAAGGATGTGCATGGAAAAAGACACTCAAAAACCTCGTGACTCGGAAAAAACCACAGACATGCTAACTGCCTATTCCAAATCGCTTGAAATATGGCAAAAGTCATTTAGCGAAATGCAGGAGGCGGCAACCAAGGCCTTTAAGCTATATCTCAAAGGATTTGAGCAAGCAATGAGCCAATCAAATTTTGATGACATGAAGAAATACAACGAACTCTGGCAAAACATCTCAAAACAGTTCGAGCAGTACGGCCCATACTACTGGTCAGTAAAAGCCTGGGATGACATCTGGAAGGAATCTGGGTTTGTATCGTTTGGTGCCTTTACCGATTATTGGCAGAGTGTCTGGAAAAACTTTGCCAAAAACGCCGAAACCATGTCACAGGAAGCATTCAAACAGCTAGGCAAGCAAAAACCATAATCATTCTATTTTTTTAAAATAAAAAAGAAAAAAAGGATTTAGTTTCGTGGTTTCCAGGTACTAATCCAAGAGTTGATGATGTTCTGATTCAGCTCAGCAAATGCACTTGTGTTTTGGTTGACCGTCTTGACGTTTTGAACTGTTGCGTCAAAGGCTGTCTGGACAACTTTGCTGTTTGTCTCGATTGCCTTTACAAATGCATCAGTAGCATCTGCTACAACTGTTGCGGTTGTCTCCGGCAAGCTTGTGTTGACTCCTGTCTTGTTTGCAATGCTTTGCTGGATTGATGCAACGGTGTGTATGAAGCTACTCCATGTTGAGAATGCCTCTTGGTTCAGGGTTGTGTATGCTTGAAGTGATTGGGTTGAGGCTCTCTCGTAGGCGCTTTTTAGCTTGTCAAAACTCTTGGTGTATACTGAAAATACGTCTTTTTGTGTTTCATTTGTTGACATTTTGTTTTGCACCTTTTGATTTGAATGGACTGGTACCTGATTTTTCCTTGAATCTTGGTATTTGTTTCCACTCATAGGTTTGTATGACCGATAAATGGTATATAAATCTTTGGTATGTATTGGTAATAATTGGTTTTATACACCAATGCTTATTAATGCCGGACATGGAGGCTGCATGTGAAAATCACAACCATAAATCCGGCAACGGAAGAAATTTTGGGCGAATACGAATCGATCAAACCAGAACAGGTCAATCACGAAGTCCAAGACTCGAGGCTGGTTTTTGAAAAAATCTGGAGAAAATTCGACATCTCTGAGCGCTCCAAACTTTTGCGTAATCTGGCACATCTGCTCCAGCAAAGAAAGAAAGAGTGTGCAACAATAGTCACAAACGAAATGGGCAAACCAATAACAGAATCTACGGCCGAGGTGGAAAAATGCAGCTGGGTTTGTAATTATTATGCCGATAACGGAAAAAAATTCCTAGAATCTGAATATCTTGAAACCGAAGCAAAAGACAGCTACGTTCGATTTGATCCACTCGGGGTCATCGGCTGTATAATGCCGTGGAATTTTCCTTTTTGGCAGGTTCTAAGATTCTGTGTTCCTGCACTTTTTGCCGGAAATACCGTTGTCCTCAAACATTCAAGCATATGTCCTCTTTCAGGCAACACAATACAAACTCTTGTAGAGGAGGCAGGTTTTCCAAAGGGCGTATTTCGACATGTTGTAGGTAACTACTCCATAGGGGAGGCTTTGGCAAAATCAAACGTCAACGCCGTTTCTATTACCGGAAGTACCCAGGCAGGAAAAAGGGTGGCGGAAATCGCAAGCCAGAACCTGCACAAATTCATCCTGGAATTGGGAGGCAGCGACCCGTTTGTTGTTTTAAAGGACGCAGATATTGACAAGGCAGCAAAAATCGGTGTAAAATCAAGGTTCCTAAACAATGGCCAAAGCTGCATTGCGGCAAAACGCTTCATTGTAGAAGAACAGGTAATAGCCGAGTTCACAAAGAAATTTGTTGAATATGTTGAAACCCAAATAGTAGGCGATCCACTTGATGAAAAAACCACAATTGGGCCCCTTGTCAGGGATGACTCGCGGGATATAATAGTTGATCAAATTGCAAAATCCTCCTTGCTTGGCGCAAGAACACTTGTTGGAGGTAACGTTCCAAAAAGAAAAGGATTTTTCTTCAACCCAACAGTCCTGGATGGTGTTACACCTGATATGCCAATCTCAAGGGACGAGGTTTTTGGTCCAGTCGCACCCATAATTTCGGCAAGAAATTCCACAGAAGCAATAAAATTCGCAAATGATACAGAATTTGGTCTTGGATCGAGCATCTGGTCTGAAAAGTATGCTGTTGAAAACAATCTCATAAAGGATATTGAGGCTGGAATGGTTTTTGTCAATTCAATGGTGATATCGGATCCGAGAGTTCCATTTGGAGGAATTAAAAAATCCGGCGTCGGCAGAGAATTGTCCAACTACGGACTAAAAG
>SBBK01000190.1 GCA_005240025.1 archaeon | reverse complement strand
CTTATGATGTGTTTTATCTGAAAATTTGAGCGGAGATTTAAGTGATCATTTGGCAAAGCCGAGATCGTCAATTTCCACCTACAAACGGTAGAGTTGAAAAAAGATTCTTCCGGCACATATCCGAAAGAAGGCTCAGATCTAGCCGCAGGTGAAAACTGAGAATTTGAAAAAAATTCAGTGGACCGAATGGGATTAGTTCCTTTAGCGGTACGATTTTAGGTTCCCAGTCACACAACTACAAAACCAGCTTTAAAGTTTTCTAAATTTGCCAGATTGCTTCAGATTAGAACAGGTTTAGTTACAGCTCCTCGTAGAACTTTTCTCGTTTTCCAATCTTGATGATCAGCACTTCGTTTTCTGCAAAATTGACACTGAATGCTATTCTATAATCACCAGCACGTTTCCTAAACACTCCAGAAAGTCCTGTGAGTGGTTTTACATCTCCTTCAAAAGGATCATTTTCCATAGAGTTACAGGCGCTCAGAATCTTGCCTCGGACAAAGGCAGGTAAGGAATTAATCTCTTTTAGTGCGCTTTTGTGTATTTTTACTGCCAGCATTAGTTACATCTTCCAGATTCACGAATTCGCTCTTCTTGCCTTTGAGGTAAGCAGACAGTCTTTTCTCTATCTCTTTAGATTCTTTTTTTGATAATGCCTCTTTTTCTTCGAAAAGCAGCAAGTGCATGGCCTTGGACAGCAGTTCCACTTTTTTCCCCAGCTTGTTTAATTCTGTTTGTGCCGCTGTCATTGATTTGATTGTGATGAACTTTACATTAAAGGTTTCTTTGTTCTAGAGGAACGTATGCTCTTCGCCCCTACAGTGCACTCAAGTCCTCCAGAATTTGCTTTTTGACAAGAATAAAAAATCATGGACCGAATGGTTTCCGTGATTCCAAGTAACGAATCCCCCGCTTAAATGCAAAACAGGTCTTTCCTGCAGGAGCCAAAACAAGTTGGTAAGCTCAAGCAGGAAGGAGTGGGGAAGACACAGAAGACTTCTCAAAAACCCCGACGTAAAAAGATGGTACGACAACATTACAGGAGGAAGTGAGGTAACAGCTGATGTCCGGCTGCGAAGGCTGGGGGTTTACTGCGAGAATACAAATACTGCTCCCAAAAAACTTGCAGAAATAGGAATCAGGGACGTAAGGAAGGTCGAGGACATTCTACTGGATTATGCCTCCTTTCTTGAAAAAAAAAGATAGGCCCCTCATACATCGAGGACATTCTCAAGGCATTGCGTTCTTGGCTGTCGTTTAACTACGTCAAGCTGGTACGAAAGATAAAGATCAAAAATGCAGACATTCCAGTAACGTTAGAGAACGAAGAGATCCCATCAAAGAAAAAACTAGGAGATGTTCTCAACTCTGCACCAGCCCGTGAAAGGGTAAGCATATTCCTATGGCACTTGCAGGGGTTCGACCTGAGGTACTTGGGAACTATCATGGTACCGACGGCCTGAAAATCTCTGATATCAAGGATTTGGAAATACAGCAAAATGGTGATGTCTGTTTTACCAAAATTCCTGCAAAAGTTGTGGCAAGGTCCGCGTTGAGCAAGGCATGACACCAGTACTTTACACTCTTGCCAAAAGCCGGCTGCCAGTACCTGCAGGGATATCTTCGAGAAAGAATAGCAGACGGTAAGGTGATAAAGCCAGAGGCTCCCGTGATTACCTTTCAAAAAGGCTATAGAACAAAGACAAACGGCAACATCTGCCACCTGAGAACAAATACAATCACAAAGGAAATCAAAGGTGCATTTGGGATAGTCCTTAAGGAACATCCCTGCGTTTTACGGTCGTATTTTGATACACAGCTGCTCTTAGCTGAAAGCGAAGGCAAGATAACCCATGCCTACCGCCAGTTCTTTATGGGACATATGGGAGACATTGAGGCCAAATACACCACCAACAAAAACAGGCTACCTGAATCACTGACCCACGACATGAGAGAGGCATATGAGAGAAGCCAAAACTTTCTCTCACCTTTTGAGGAAGAAGCAGTAATCGAGAAAAACAAAAAGGAGTTGTTCTTGGAGATGTGGGAGGAGCAGGCAAAGCTCTACGGAATCGACCCACTGAAAATAAGAATTGAAAAACAACGAATGGTTCAGCAACAACCAAACGCCAATCCTATTACAACGAACACCACAGATACCGGAATAGATGCAATCAGGACAGCCATTCAGAACATGATAAGAAAAAATATCAAAGATGCGACACAACCGCAATCAGACGGGACAAAGTATGAAAGCAAGCTTGTTGATAATGAAGACGGGCTGATGCCATGTATTCAGAATTGATGGGAGGTAGTAAAGGAGCTAAACAGTGGCAAGGTCCTTCTTAGGAAAACTGTTAACACATCAGACAGGATACGAATCCCCCATCATTCCAACTAACGACTTCACAACCTCTTCTTTTTTTGATACGCTTTCTCAGATATTATAGAAAGCAGAGCATTGACAAGATCAAGATAAGGTTTTGATACCGAACTTACCATTGCATCAAAAAACTCATGACGTAAAGTTTCAAGAGCAGCTGGGAAATTTGTAGAATAGATGTAAATTGTATTTCCCACCACCCGCCTTCTTTTGCAGAATTTGTTTTGGGAATCCACAAGACCTCAAAGTCGGTTTTTATTTCACATTTCTTTTTAAGACGATCCGATTCTTTTTTCAGTGTTTTTTTGAATGATGTTGTTTCATTTCTCATGTATCGTAAAGAATTATTTTTTTAAAAGCAACAAAAGATTCAGATTTCTAAAATTTTTGTTATATCCTGTAACCTTCCTGGGTTAAGAGCATATTGGGGTCCGTAAGAAGTTGGATGCATTAAGACCAGGTTTTGTTTTACAAGTTTTTTGAGCTTCTTGTCTACATCACCTTTGATGTGCGATGGGAAACCCGTCTTGAGATTTTGCAGTGAGATGTGCTTTGCTCCAATTCTATGATCCAAAAACATCTTTTTTAGAATCTGTTTGGATACTGGATCATATGCAGGCAACCTGACTTTGATTCATCAATTGGTTACTATTTAACTATTATATAGTAGTTTATATGATATTAGGTAATTATTTAAATAATTGCTTGAATAAGTAATATGTAGATATGACACCACTAAAACAAGAATCAGAATTAACAGTTATCCCTGATACCGAGACTAGAAAAAAGGCGCTGGAGTTGGGGCCTTTAGAGTCTATATTTCCATGCAGTACCTCTAAGGTTTTGGATTTTATGATTACCTTTTCTGATTGGGATTATTCCATAACAGACATTGCAAAAAATTCTGGCTTGTCATTTAAGACCGGATTTGATGAAGTCAAAAAACTTGAGGCACAAGGAGTTTTAGTTAAGAGCAGAACGGTAGGAAAGGCAATTATGTACAAGCTGAACAAAGAGTCAAACCAGACCCAATCCATTATGAAGCTGGCTTTTGACATTGCCAAAAGAAGAGCAGCAAAACTGGAAATAAAAGAATCCGTGGTTGCAGCAAAAATGAAGAAAACGGCATAATTGGCAAAACATTACCAGCGGATTTCAAAAATCCACTAGATGACCTGGATG
>SBBK01000059.1 GCA_005240025.1 archaeon | reverse complement strand
GCCATGCATTTTGCCAGTCATACCTGCATTTTTGGCATACATTTCTGGCACCACCATCACAGAACTCCAAAGAAACAATGGATCCGTCAACATTGTTGCGAACAGATTCAACATCATAATGAATACGATATTTTTTGTTCTCGGGTTTTCTGTTGTGTTTTCTGTTTTCGGTGTGGTCATAAACAGCGTCCTGTCAAACACCGCGGCAAACCTCACAACCGGTTTCAATCAGGTTGGCGGGATAATCATTATCGGATTTGGCGCATTTATGCTCCTGTCGTCAAGATTTGCCAGGCTCAACTTTGAGAGAAAGTTTTTGCCAAAAGGAGGCAAAGCCAGTTACCCGTTGTCGTTTGTGTTCGGTCTTGCATTTGCAACCTGCTGGACACCATGTATTGGGCCAATCCTTGGGAGTATTCTGACTTTGGCAGCTACAACACCAGGACAGGCATTTACCCTGCTTCTTTCGTATTCGCTGGGACTGGGCATACCGTTTATCTTAATGGGAGTGTTTTTTGCCAAAATGACAAGAATAACTCGGGCGCTAAGCAGACACCTGAAATATTATTCTGTAATGATGGGCGCCTTCATCATACTGCTTGGCGTGCTTGTACTTACAAACCAGCTTGCGACAATAGCAAGCTTTCCTTTTTTGAGTGATTTGCTGTTGAGCTGAACATGAGGTCCGATCTTAAAACTGCGGCAATACTGGTAGCAATCATAGTGGGCGCAATAGCAGGACTCGGTGCGTATTTTACGTCACTTGAGCAGCCTGCAGACATTCAGGACAACGTCCAGACTACCCAGGGAAGCGAAGTCTTGCCAAAAATAGACAAAATGGGTTTCAAGAAAGCACCGGAGATAAAAGGCATCACCGGATACATCAACACAGATGCCGGGGAGTTTTCTGATCAGTTAAAGGGCAAGGTGGTCGTTTATGACATCTGGACGTACAGCTGCATCAACTGTCAGAGAACACTTCCATATTTGACTGCGTGGAACGAAAAATATGCAGGCCAGGGCCTGGTCATAGTCGGAATACATTCTCCAGAATTTGAGTTTGAAAAAGACATCAACAATGTAAATCTGGCAGTAGACAAGTTTGGCATAGAATACCCCGTCATACTCGATAACGACAAAGAGATCTGGGATGCATTTGGAAACAGGTACTGGCCAAGAAAGTACATTGCCGACGACGAGGGATACATCAGGTATGACCATATTGGAGAGGGAGCATATGCCGAAACCGAAAAGAAGATTCAGGAACTTCTTGATGAGCGCGCATCAAGACTTGGACTTGGGGTTGCAGCTGCCCAGCCCCTTGTAAATATGGAAGAGTTTGAGCACAGCTCAAGGACACCGGAGCTCTACTTTGGATACGACTTTGCAAGCGGAAGAAACCAGCTTGGCAACCCAGAAGGCTTCCATCCGGAAGAACAGGTAACATACACAATACCTCAGGAAGTAAGGGGGAACTTTTTTTACCTTGGCGGCACGTGGAAAAACCTCAACGACAGAATGGCGCTGACATCAGAGTCGGGCAGAATCGTACTGCCATATTTTGCAAAACAGCTCAACATTGTAGCCGCAGGCGAATCTGAGCTTATTGTATTGCTTGATGGGAAGCCTATTTCTGCAATGGATGCAGGCTCGGATGTCTTTGATGCCAAAGTAATCACCTCAGAATCAAGGCTTTACAATCTGGTGAGTACGCAAGATTCTGCAAGGCACGTAATAGAGATCCAGGTAACAAAGCCAGGATTTGAGATATACACATTTACAAGCGGCTAGCGGAAAAAGCCTGAACCATTTGGAGTTGGGATGAAAGCGAGCCGTGGGGTACCCATGTATACAGTTGTAACGAGAACCAGAAACGGTAGAAGCCATCGGGGGGCTGACAATACACCCACTGATTATTTTACAAAATAATTTCTTGAAATAAAAGCGTGGTTTATTCCCCTGTATACGGGAATATGTGGACATTCATTGCCCCATAGTCGTAGATTGTTCCAAATCCATCTAGTTTTAGATGAACTACTGTTGATTTACTCCATCCACCATCGATTATGGTTGCGCCAGCCAAGTTGCCACCACCTCCAACGAGAACCAATTTTTGTGATACTGGGTTTGCAGAGATTCCTATCTGTTTTACTGAAACTACAACCTCGTTGTCAGATGCAGCGTCTACTGTTGCTACCCTGATACCGCGCACTGAGCTCATTGTGTTGTATAACGGCTCGCAATAATGTGGCGGCATACCTCCCGCAGGATGACACATTTGCTGAACATATCCTGGAATATTGTGGCCTCCCGATCCACCCGTATGGTCCATTCCAGATGTCCCTGACATTCCACCCATACCACCCATGTCGTGACCCATCTGGGCGATCGCATTGGATGAAACCAATGATATCGAAGTGGCAGTAAAAACAACGACCACTATTCCAATAATAATATGTCTTAATTGCACAAGTAACCCATACAAAGAATGAATTTAACACGTACTACGAATCTCAAATTTGATTTTGAGAGTTGTACCAAAACTTCAGGTTTATCACCACATATTCAGAAGCAAAAAAGTGCAAAATCAGAAGACCCAACTATATTCCCTGCAAAAGGCGCGCCAAGTCAAATTTGAACCAATTTTGAATGTGAAAAGGGCCCGCACAGACTTGTGCCGAGTCCCGCCGAACCCAGACCCAATGAGTTCTGACAAATGTTATAGAATTTAGGAAATTCATTTTTGATTTCAAAAACTATTTGCTTATCAAAACGAAAAATCAATGAATTTTTGATTGTGAAAAAATTTTTGGCGGGCCCGGGGATGTCCGTGAAAACAGTTGTGGCGGGCACCTTGACAGAAACGGCAGGGAGCCATCGGTGGGCTTAGAATACACCTATCCTGATTTTTTAGAATAAGGTTTGCCTAGCTTTAGAATAAAAATGGGGGGAAGAGCTATCGTTCTCTGCTTTTGATGATCTTTTGTGACAAGGCATCCTCCGATTCACCATTAGGCAGGTATGTATCGTCGCGGCCGGCAAATCGGCATTTTTATGAGGCAAAAAACAATTAAAGGTAGAAACCCAGTGGACAAATGGTCGACAATACATATAACCCACGATCCGAGAGTAAAAACATGACAAGACTGGCAACGATAGAAATTGAGATGGCTACAGACGAGTCGTTTGGGGTTCTCAGCAGATGTCAGATACACAGATTCGGCCTGTTTCATTTTCAAGAATACGTTGAAAGAAACAAGAGTTTTGTTAGAAAGATTTATTC
>SBBK01000083.1 GCA_005240025.1 archaeon | reverse complement strand
TACCTTTGAACTACTGAGTTATAGGAAAAAATCTAGATTCGGCAAGAAAAGAAAGATCGTAACTTCCAGCGTCAGGCAAATGCAGGAGCTTACCTATCCACACACTTTTAACAGCTATGACACAAACAAACACCGCGTCCTTTTTGCACCACATGGCCCAGATCCAGTATTTTTTGGAATAAGGGGTGAAAACGTAGACACCCTTGTCTATGCATCGGGGTTGATCAGGTCAGACGAAAAACCCGCAGGGCATCTCATCTTCAAGTCAAACCAGGGGACCGGTGCTCACCTCCAAAACGAGCTGGACGTACACTCGCTTGGACCCTTTCTCTCCGGAACAATCACCGGAATTGTATCAAAGGAGCCACAAATGGGCATGGGCGGCCATGTAAATTTTGCCATAACAAAGGATGGAGTTGAGGTAAGCTGTTATGTGTATCGGCCCACCGGAATGACAAAACAGGCAATGTCTCTGATCAATGGAGACGTGGTTCGCGTAGGCGGAGGCATCAGAAGGTTTTCACCAAAACACGGGAGGACACTCAACGTCGAATTTTTTGAGCCCCTCAAACTCCAGGACAAGGTAGTTCTTGTAAACCCGTTATGTGCAAAATGCAACAAGAGAATGAAATCGAAAGGCCGCGGGCAAGGGTTTGAATGCAAAAAATGTGGTAAAAAGGCAACAAAAAAATCTGTCCTTCAAATTCCAAGGGAAATCAAAAAACGGATGTACATTCCGGTATCGTCGGCACACAGACATCTGACTAGGCCACACCAAAGGACTGGAGTGATCAACACAAATACAAAATTTGGAGACGGCGTTGTGTGGTTTTCTAAATACAAGAATTAATCTATAGCGGGGGGTGGACTTTCAGGAGTTTTTAGCCCCTTTTGAACCACTGATCTGCGGGTCTCTCATCAAATGATTATGAGCCCGCCGGGATGACTTAGCCCTTTGAAGACTGACTTCCCCACCCCGCTGATACAGGGTTGATCACAGGTGATATATACACTCTGATCTTGAAAATGATTAAAAGTATTCCAAAACACATTTGATTGTGAACAATAAAATTAGAATTGCTGGAATCGTGGCCGCACTTGCTGTATCTGTAATAATTCTGAACTCCCCGTCTGGCTCACCACCACTGCCGGAGCCTGCACAACCACAAAACAAATCCATACAAATCCTTGCAACAAATCTCCAAAAGCCGTGGGCCATTGCGTTTGCAGAAAACAAGATCTTTGTGACAGAAAAACAGGGTTACATCAGAATAATAGAATCGAGTCTGCTTGAGGAACCACTGGCGACCTTGCGGGTTGCCAAAGTTTTTGGAGGCGGCCTTTTGGGAATTGCGGCACACCCTGACTTTACCACCAATCATTTTCTGTATGTTTACCACACGTATTCTGAAAACGGAAATCTATGGAACAAAGTAGTACGCATTACGGAATCTGAAAACAAAATTACTGATATTGTGACCATAATTGACAAGATCCCTGCATCCCAGTTTTACAATGGCGGTGTAATCAAGTTCGGCCCGGACAAAAAACTGTATGTGGCGACGGGGTTGTCTTCAGAGTTTTCACACGAATCACAAGATATGTCATCACTTGGCGGAAAAATTCTGAGACTAAACGACGACGGAACCATACCGGGTGATAACCCATTTGGAGGCTCGCCTGTATATTCTCTGGGACACAGGGACATACAGGGAATGGCATGGAGCAAAAACGATCTCTACGTCACCGAAATGGGACCAACAAAAAACGATGAAATAAACCTCGTATTGCCAGGACAAAATTTTGGGTGGCCAGAACTGGAGTGTGGCAGCAATGAAAAATTTACCAGGCCCGTGCTGTGTTATGATCCAAGCATAGAACCGGGGGGAATGGTGTTTTATACGGGGGACAAATTACCATACGTGGACAGCATGATTCTGGCTACAATGCGTGGCGCAAACTTGTACAAGCTGGATGTAAATGGAGACGGGATTACATCACAAAAAAGCATTTTGAGTGGTCTTGGCAGAATCCGGGACGTAAACCAGGGGCCAGATGGTTATCTTTACATTATAACATCAAATACTGACGGAAAGGGATTTCCGGACAAAGCCGACGACAGACTGATACGAATTTTGAAATAAATTGAGAGGCACCAAATTCTCCGGGTTTTTCGAGAAAAGCAAAAAGGAAAGACTGGACCTTGTGGCCAGGTTTGCCGGCCTCACAAAAGATGAAAAGAAAATTCTTGAAGAGGATGGCGGAATCGGCTTTGAGCAGGCCGACAAAATGGTTGAAAATGCCATCGGTACATTTTCACTCCCACTTGGAATTGCCACGAACTTTGTCATCAACAAAAAAGAGTGTCTCGTCCCAATGGCAATTGAGGAGCCATCTGTGATAGCTGCTGCCTCCAAGGCAGCCAAAATAGCAAAGATTCACGGCGGTTTTACGATGTCAAGTAACGAATCGTACAGTATCGGACAAATCCAAGTCGTCAATGTCGATGCAAAAAAAGCTGCAAAAAAGATTCTTGTGTCATCAAAAAAAATCCTGCAACTGGCAAACTCAAAGAGCAAAACCCTTGCAAAAATGGGCAGGGGTGCAAAGAGACTCTCCTGCAAGACAATTGCCACAAATGTCGGGTCCATGCTGATTGTCGAACTTTTAATTGATGTGGGTGATGCAATGGGCGCAAACATAACAAACACAATGTGTGAAGCAGTCGCACCACTCATAGAAAAAATAAGTGGCGGAAAAACAATACTGAAAATTCTCTCCAACTACTCAACAAGAAGGCTGGTTAAAGGCAGCGCAACGTTTGACAAAAACGAGATAGGTGGAAGCAAAATAGTTGACAGAATAATTTCCGCCTTTCAATTTGCTGACAACGATGTGTACCGTGCAGTGACTCACAACAAGGGCATAATGAATGGAATTATCTCTGTGGCAAATGCTACAGGCCAGGATACGCGGGCGATCGAGGCGGCGGCACATGCATATGCTGCCAGTACCGGCAGATACCGCTCACTCACAAAGTGGGGTAAAGACAAAAATGGCAACCTGGTTGGCAAAATTGAATTACCAATGTCTGTTGGCGTGGTCGGCGGAATAATCAATGTACAC
>SBBK01000047.1 GCA_005240025.1 archaeon | reverse complement strand
TAACCACGGGGGCAAACGTCTACCACGAGGAACATTTTGCGTGGGGCCTGCCAATTAAACAGGGACATTTTGATGTCGATGACAACATTCTGTTTAAGAAAAATATTGTTAGAATAAGAGATGTGTACATCAAAGGCGAAAACACCCTGATGGCACAGGACAAAATTGTACAGCGCATCTGCGAAGACAATTTTGACAAATCCTTTACCACTGCGGAGTTTTGTAATCTCTTGGGCAAATACACAAAACAGAATTCAAGATTTCCACACAAAAGTTTCATTACCGCCGCATACGATTATGACGTCCCTGTCTACATATCTACTCTCAAAGACTCTTCGCTTGGACTGGACTTGGCACCATTGTGTCTAAAGGGCACGAGCTTTAAACTTGACTTGATACGCGAAATAATTGAGCACGCAGCAATAGTCTACAGCTCTAAAAAGTCAGGCATAATAGAGCTTGGCGGCGGCGTCCCAAAAAGCATTGCCGAGCAAACCGACGTTTTTCTTGGCAGCATTCTCAATCTGGATAATGTCTCAAAAAGATACATGATCCAAATAACTGATGCACGACCTGACACCGGTTCATTTTCCGGCAGTGTACCAAAAACCATTCCATGGTTGCAGAAAGGCTGTCATGATGACACCATTGTGGTGTATTCCGATGCCACTATAGCATTTCCGATTTTGGCAATGTATGTTTTATCCAAAAAAAATCCTCGCAAACCAAAACGGCTGTACAAAAAGCTAGCGGATTTTTCCGATGTTTTGGCAAGAAACGCCAATCTGAACTTTATGTCAATTTAGAGACATCTGATAGTTTTAATTACTTAGTACCGTTTTCGGTATTTATGGCGGAAAGCCAGTCAGGGATCAAAGGCGACATCAACTTTTACGTCGTTGCCGCTCTCTTTGTCATGGGTCTGGCATTTCTGGTAGGAAATGCCTTTGAGCCAGATATATCTGATGAACTTGATTTCTTTGAGGCAATTTTGACACTCGTGTATGCTGTTGCAGCTGCGTTTGCTTTTAACGTGGCAAGGCGATATCGCGGCTCCCAAATCTTCGGAAGGGCCTACTTTGCCTTGGGAATTGCATTTACATCATATTTTGTCGGCTGGGTTTTATGGTTCGTATTTCAGGTCTGGCTCAATATCTCAAACCCGTACCCGTCGTATGCCGATGTGGCATATTTTCTGTTTTACCCATTTTCAATATACCACCTGAGAACCAACATCCATTACTTTAAGCGTAAACTTGACAGGAGACAACTCTTCACGGTGTTTTCTATTCCGTCCGCTGTATTTCTCATCTTTCTGGTTCTTGGATTATTTCCAGTCGATGCTTCTGGGGGGGTTTTTCATCTGAAAATAAATCCGCATCCTGGATTCGAGCCTGACTTTATCCCCCAGTTTATTGGCGGTTTGGTCTATGTCTTTATGACGACACTGGTGTTTTCATATGCACTGATTGGCGTTCAAACATTCAGGGGGACTGTCCTTGGCACTGCATGGGGATTGCTGATGGTCGCATTTGCACTCAACGCGGCAGCAGACTTGCCGTATTATTTTGCTGAATTGGTTGGAAGTTATGAGCGACCAAGCATGATTACCGGACTGTGGTTTTCAAGCATGCTGGTTGCGTGCTATGCACTGTACAAGCACAGGGATCTCTGAGATGGCGCAACAAAAAATGAACACAGACACACCCGTAGATAAATTCAGCTACAAAAATCTCTGTGATTCATGCAAGCAAAAATCATGCTGTACTGATTTTGCAGAACCGCCGCTGTTTCCAAGCGACTTTGTGAAATTGGAAAACATTGGAAAATCCGGCGATGATTTTGTGCAGAAAATCGTCATAGAAAACAAATCAATCAAAATCATTAAAAGAAAAAACAACTCCAATATCTGCATTTTCTGGAAGGATGGTCAGGGTTGCTCAATTTATGAAAACCGGCCATACGACTGCAGGATGTTCCCATTTGATATTGACTGGGTGGACGGGCAATACCGGTGGATAATTTATTCATGTAATCCGCAAAGTGACTGGAGCTGGACAGAATCCCATATGCAGAAATTAGAAAATGATCCGCAATTTGCCGAAATTATAAAAAACATTGAATTTTTTCGCCTGACTTCAAAAAACTACGTCGATGTAACCAAGGAGCCCCCATACGCAATTTTACGCAAGGTAAACCTTGGCATGGCGCCCGACCCGTAGACTAATTATCGTAAATCCAGATATTCTTATTTACCAAAAACTGGTTGGTTGTTCAATGCTGAAAACGGGGGCTGTGTCTGCTATTGGAATTTTACTTGTACTTGTATTCTCACCACAACTCTCTCTGGCAGAGGATGAAAAACACGACGTCATTGTGGTTGGCGCCGGTATTGCCGGACTTGGTGCTGCAAATGAATTACAGTCCCGTGGTTATGATGTAATAATACTGGAAGCCAAAGACAGGGTTGGTGGCAGACTGTACACAGATTCTTCACTGGATGGCATTCCATTAGATCGCGGTGCATCTTGGATACATGGCGTGATCGGCAACCCAATAACTGGTCTGGCAGAAAAATACGGCGCGGAAAATGTGCCAGTAAACGACGACTCCGTGACACTATATCATAATGGTGCCAAAATGGATGGCTCCTCTGAAAGATTGGAAAAAGCCGGACTACTTTTTAACGAGTTTTTAGATGATGTTGAGGAAAAAAGAGAGAATATTTCTAGGGCTGCTAAAGACGGGGCACCTCCGGACTATGCCCTCCAGGTAGCCGTCGATGAATTCATATCCGATAAGGGCCTGACGGGACAAATTCTCACGGATTTTCTTTACAATGTTAGCTGGTGTCTGGAGGCAGATTATGCAGCAGATACAGAAGATCTGTCGTTTTTGCATTATGACGAGGTCGGTTACAAATTGGAAGGTGATGAGAATGTTTTCCCAGGAGGTTATGGCCAAATAATTCAAGGCTTGGCTGGGGATTTGGGCGAAGATAAAATCTACAAAAAACACGCTGTGACAAAAATCGAATATGGTAATAGCGGGGTAAAGGTTTACACCAATCAAAGCAAGACATTTGAGGGCAAATACGTTATCAGCACACTCCCCCTCGGCGTTCTGAGAAATGGTGATGTGGAATTTTCTCCAAAACTAACCGATGCAAAACTTGAAGCGATAAACCATCTAAAACTGGCCAATTTTGAAAAAATCTTTTTTAAATTTCCCAAAGTTTTCTGGGATGATGCCGTCTGGCTGAGTCGTATATCAAACGAAAAGTGACAGTGGATAATGTTTGTAAATATGCACAAAGTTACCGACAAACCAGTTCTTTTGGCCTTGGTATCTGAACCATATTCCGACGAACTGGATAAAAAATCCGACGATGAAATCAAAGCTGAAGGACTGGGGGTTTTGGAAGAGATGTATAAGGGTATGGTGCCCGATCCAAGCCAAGTTGACGTCCTTGTTTCACGGTGGAGCCAAGACCCATTTACCAGAGGTTCCTACTCATACACTCCTGTGGGCGCAACGATGTCTGACTATGATGTGCTGACCGAGCCTGTGGAAAACCGAGTTTTCTTTGCCGGGGAGGCCACGACCAAATATTTTCCAGCATTGGTAAATGGAGCCTATGTGACAGGAATTAGAGAGGCCAACAGGATTATGGTGCACGACGACAAAATATACCTGCCACCATTAAAACAGTTCAACGAAACCTGGGAGCAGTACCCGGAATATGTAATCTGTGAGGACGGCCTCGAGCTTGTGGCAAGAAAGTCTCTCGACTCTGGAAATAAATCTGTAGCATGCGTAAAACCAGCAACAAAAATTAAACTTGAATCCATTGGGTGGACATGGCAATCAAAAGAGCCAGAACAATGCATAAAAAATGAGCCGGAATAGGCTGTATCTTATTAACGCTCCCTTAAGATTCTGACCAAAAAACTATTCTGAAGCACTTCTTCTTTTAGCTGAACTCTTACTGCAAGTCTTGATGGCCCGATATCGATTTTCACGTTTTCAAACAACGAGGTATATGTGCTTACTTTTTTGCCGTCCTCGGTTTCTGCAAATCCTTTCTCTGTGAGCAGGCCGTTTTCCATCAAATCGTTGATGATGCGGTATCCTGTGGATTTTGGAATGACGCATCTCTCTAAAATATCTAATATCATTCCTGGCGTTGAAAATGCTGTGTCGAGGAT
>SBBK01000086.1 GCA_005240025.1 archaeon | reverse complement strand
GACCTTGTGGCTGCATCCAGATGCCGAAACGTACCATACAGCAACACTGCCAGAACGATGGTACCAAATCCTGTCATCAGGTGACCTATGGTTGCAAGAACTTCAAGGTCTACCGCCATTGTATGACTACAAAGTTTGGCGTATTTCAAATTTATCCCCAGATTTCTGTGGAAAAATCGGCCACATTGCTGTGCGCCCATAAAATTCAAAAAATCAGCCGCATACTAGTGTTTGCACTCGCAGGGAACCATCCTGGTATCAAAGGTGCAGTCGTGGGGACCGTCTGATCTTGCATCTGTCGGAATCTCCCCCATGCACTCAGAGTGTCTGCCCTTTTTACAAAACCAGCAAATTCTCTCACCTGTCCCACCTGTTGAACACGATTCCATATGATACAGAAGGGTAAAATCTCTAAAAAACCTACAGGTGTGTCAGCCAGTGGGCAAATCGCTCGTCTCTACCCGTTGCAGCATCCATAAACGAGTGCTGGAGTCTTTTTGTGGTCTGGCCCATCCTGCCATTATCAATGATGACATCGTCCACCTCAGATACGGACTTGACCTCGGCTGCAGTCCCGGTCATAAAGATCTCGTCTGCCGAATACAGGTCGTCTCTGTCCAGATCTCTTTCAATTACCTCCCCGCCATCTGCCCGAATTATCTGAATTACCGAATCCCGCGTGATCCCCTCCAAAATCCCGGATGCGAGGGGCGGCGTAAAGATCTGTCCGTTTTTTACTATGAAAATGTTTTCAGCACTGCCTTCCGTCACCTTTCCATGATAGTTCAGCATTATGGATTCGTCGTATCCGTTTTTTAGCGCCTCGACTCTTGCAAGGGCGGCGTTTGCATAGTTTGATGCTGCCTTGGCCTGCATCGGCTGCGCCCTTGAATCAATTCGGAGCCAGCTTGATGTCTTGCATCTTGCGCCAGTTATTTTGCCTGCCTTTGATTCGCCTACCTTCCACTCCCAGCACGCAATGGAGACATCCACCCTGTTTGGAGTTGGGGTGAGACCCATGGTGCCATACCCATAGTACGCGATGGGCCTGATGTAGCATTCTTTGAGTGTGCTTGCCCTTACTGTTTTGACTATGGCGTCTGTTATCTGTTCTTTTGTAAACTGCATCTTCATGGAATAAAGCTTGGCCGATCTGAAGAGCCTGTCTACATGTTCTGGCAGGCGAAATATTGCAGAGCCCCTGGGGGTGTTGTAGCACCGAATCCCTTCAAAGACTGCAGTGGAATAATGTAATGCGTGGGTAAGAATGTGGACCTTGGCATCTTTGAACGGCACAAGTTTTCCGTTCATCCAGATTTTGCCTACTTCCCTCATAAAGGTGTGGAAATGTGCAGCCATTTTAAAATTATCCCGTTGGGCCAATTGACTAAAATACCTTAAACTCGAGAGTCATGTTATGGAATCCGCAATTGCCTTTGTGGGCGCAGCCCTGGTAATTGGGGGGCTAATCGGGCAGGGGTTCGAGATGAGAAAAATCCGAGCCTCTGTCAGGGCAGACGAGCAGCTCAGCTCAAAAAACATCTTTGCGGACAGGCGAAACTTCAAGTGGTATGGAATGATTGCTGCAGGCTTTGTGCTGTGGTATGCACTTGGGGGGCGCTAGGATTTTTTCAGGCGAGGCTGACTGCCAAACTCCTGTCCGTGCCCAGCTCATAAAAAACTCTAGATGAACTATATAGATCAGGTCTAAATATTGCGTTTGGGGTATTAGATCAGCGCGTGTTTTGGGTAACGCCGGGCTGATTCTAGATAATGAGCCCAAGAACAAACCCAGCGTGGCTCTGATGGGAACCACCCAGAAGGGCCATTTGCGATTTGTGTCACATTCAGGAGAAGGTGATTTTTGACCTCTCTGAATGTACAGCACGAATCGCTGTTTCTATGTTTTCTGCGGAATCATCAACTACTATTATGACGCGTGATGTCTCTTCCTGCGCATCCATGTTCAGTATGTTGAGCCCGGCATTGCCAATTTTTGAGCTTGCCTTTGATACTATCTGGTGGACACGCCACATCTCATCACCAATCAGGGTTATGACCCCGCGGTTGTATGTGATGGATGCAAGCGAATCAAACCCGAGTACGTACCGCTCGTTTCTTTTGACATAATCCGAATCCAAAAACAGGATTCTAGTAAACTCGATGTCGTCTCTGGTGTAGGGAGACAAAATGACAAACTCGGAATAACGCTTGTCCAGCTCAAGAGATTCAAGGAGTCTTTTGGCCGATTCGCTTTCGATTCGAAGTATTGCGCAGTTTCTCTTGCCGGTTACAATCTTGAGGGGGTGTCCATTTTGACCATCCAATTTTCGCTTTATGGTGGTTGCCTTTGACGGATTTTTCATGTTGGTAATTATTATCGGCATGTCGACCCCATGTTCGAGGATCTCTTTTATCGCAATTGGATCTAGAATCTTCATTCCAAACATCCCTGCGAGCCTTGCCTCATTGTAGGAGAGCTGGGTGATATCTTCCAGCTCGTCTGATACTATCCGCGGGTCTGCAGATACTACCGCGCTGTCCTTTTCAAAATCGATTCTTGTGTCGTATTTTTTGTGCAGGAGTATGCCTAGGTCTGCTGCGGTTCTATCTGAACCACCCCTCTCGTATGTGGTCTCTACACCATCTGCTGTTTTACCTATAAAGCCTCCAATGGACACCACCTCGTTTTGTCGTATAAGCTGTTCAAGTGATTCTATCCTGGCAAGGGACTCTGAGACAACAAAGTTGGTTGACTCGATGTTGTTATCTGTTATGATTGGCCAGGTATCATAGCTGACCACATCCGATTTTATGCCATTGCTTTTGATGATATGGTTCATTACATGTGAGGTTAGAATCTCGCCGGAGAAAGCAAGCGCCCTTGAGCGGATTTCGTTGGCAAAGGAACTTGCCTCCCTTGCCTCCTCAAAGGCCCTGCGGGCCTTTTCCAAAAATGACTCGATCGTTTCCTTGCATTCTGGTTTGTATTTGTCTGAGACATGCTCAAGTAGCTTCTCATACGATCTCTTAAAGCCAGACATGTCTGGTGCGTTACCCTGCTCTGATTTTCCTCCGACATGGAGGGCCAGATCGGTTAGCGACTTTCTTTTTCCGTCATGAACGGTAAGGGTGGCAGAAAAGACTGCCACTACTTTGGAGTTTTTTTTTAATTCTCTTATTCTGTCAACAATATCGGATACATATTCGCCGTCAATTCCACTTGCACTCCCGCCAAACTTGGCAATGACCAGACTTTCCAAATCGCATATTTCAGAAACTCTAAACCATTTTTAAGTATTCAGTTATGATGTCACAGGCTTTTTTTGCACCATCGGTTTTGGCGTCTGTTCTCTTTTGCTCGATTTTTTCCAAAATTAATGATTCGAGCTTGAATATGTCATCAAAGGAATACCCCTCTTGCCTTGCATTATCTTCTTGCTCAAAGTGGTTTTTGATTGGAATGAATATGCCGGGCGTGCCGTAGGCTCTGGCTTCATCAATTGTGGATTTTCCCGCAAGCGAAATGACAAGGTCTGATGCGTAAATTATCTCGTGCAAGTCTGGAACAAAGCCAAGATTTCTGATATTTTTTGTTTCTAGCTTTAATGTCGGGCCTGACACAATTACCATGTCTGTGTTTTTCAGATTTGCAGATGCCTCGATTGATTTTTCCACAAGAAATCTTCCGGCATCTGTTCCACCAACACAGACAGTTATGGTTTTTTTATCAAAGGAAAATTTTTTCCGCAGCTCATCTCTGGATAAATTGGTAGATCGGACAATGGGGCCGACTTTTTTGATGTTCTCATGGTCGTCACCAAATTCTGGCATTATGACGGTGTCGCATTTTGCAATTATTTCTTTCATGGTCTTGTTCATTTTTTTCTCAACTATGGAAAGGAGGCCTTTTGTGAATCTTGTCTTTAAAACATCTGTTATCAAAATTGACGGCGTCTTATTTTTCTGGGCAATGCTCAGGGAGGCAAAATCTTCATCACTTACTACTAGTTTTGGGTCTTCTTTGACTAGAAAATTTTGGGCAACTATTTTGCATTCTTTGTAGTATTGATAGTAAGACCAGAGCCATCTTAGTGGATTTTGCAGTTTACCATTTTGCACATCAAATCTGGGTGGATTGTAAAAATCAATCACCGAGAAGCCATAATCAGAGATGATGTTGGCTGCACCAGAACCGGTTACGAACTTGGCAGAAATCCCGTCAAAATGCTGTGCTATGGCGATGTCTCTTGTTGCATGGCCAAGTCCTATGGGGCTGCAGAAAAATCCAACATCTACACTGGTCAACGATTTTCTTGTTCATTCCATCAAAGTTTAAATGGTTTTTGCCAAGGAATGTGGCTGGGCTCATGGTCCAGATCGGTTATGACGTCGCCCTTACACGGCGAAGATCCAGGGTTCAAATCCCTGTGGGCCCATTCACTCCAGTGTCTGGAACCCCTTAAGCCAAAGGCTAGAAATACTGAGCAGTCAAAAATGGGGCAATCGGACGAGCTACTAAAGGACAAAAATGTAATACGCTGGAACGAAAATCTGGCCCGCGGAAGCAAGATAACTGAGGCTTGGGCATAAACATTCCCAAAAAACATACTAGATTCCCAGCATGCACTTGACATGCCTTGGGTTTTCCACACCCATCACACAGTTACG
>SBBK01000061.1 GCA_005240025.1 archaeon | reverse complement strand
GTGCCTTTTTTTGACCAAGGACTACCGGCTCAAAGTTCAGATTACGCCATCGGAAGAGGAGCTTGATATTTTTTCAACTACACCTATGGAGTCTGGGTAAAAACTCACTCGCAACCTAGAAATTGTCAAGCCAGATTTTATCCGTAAGCTTAAGAGGGATTAAATAACAAAACACCATAGCTAAACTCAGATGAAGTATAGAATAACACTGCAAAGGGATGAAGACGAAATGTACGTTGTAAAATGTCCAGCATTGCCAGGCTGTATTTCACAAGGAAAAACAAGAAATGAAGCGTTAAGCAATATCAAAGATGCGATAGAAGGCTATCTTCAAAGTCTGAAAAAACACGGTGAGCCAATTCCTCCAGTAGATGAGGAGTTGGTAGAAATCAATGTCTAAACTTCCAGTCATACTGCACCAAAACTAATCAAAATATTATCAAAATTAGGATATTACACAGATCATCAAACTGGAAGCCATGTCATATTAAGAAATAACAAACCGCCCTTTCGAAGACTCAATACCAAACCATAAGGAAACCGCAAAAGGTACGTTAAATGCCATAATCGAAGATGCAGGCTTAACAAGAGACAAATTTTTGTCTCTGTTGTAGAGGTCAAGAACTCAATGAAGTGAGAGGAATTCGGACTAACAGACTAGGTGGGCCCGAAGGGACGGTCAACAATATTGTACTAGATTTGGATTCCAGTGGTGACAAACAGGATCAGATTTGAGGAAACTTAAATAATTAAAAAGACTATTCAGTGTTGGATGTCAGTTAAAATCAAAGATATCAAAACCAAAATGCTCAAAGAAGACGACGGATCATATTCTGTAACATGTTCTGCACTTGGCGTCTATAGCTCAGGAAAAACCAAACAAAGTGCCAAAAAGAACTTTCTTGCAGCACTTGAGCTTCATTTATCGGTTTTAAGAGAAAAAGCCGCTGAAGTTATTACGGTTTGAAAAAACTCTCACCAATAGCAGGAAAAAAACTGATCAAGATTCTGTGTAACAGATTTGGTTTTAGAGTAATAAGACAAAAAGGAAGTCATGTTACTCTTACCAACAATACCATATACGTAACAGTTCCTCAAAAGGAGATTCGTGTTGGATTACTAGGTGTGATCTTGAGAGACTGCGGCATCACAAGAGAAGAGTTTTTGAAAGAAGTTTAGAGAAATTGTATCTTTCAGCAATAAAACTGGCCCGAAGGGGCCTGGGTAAAATTTTACCAATCTCGTTTATCATTTTTGCAACTCGTCTACCGTTTCTTAATATCTGCTTGCCAATCCAGCACTGTGGATGTCAACGCGAACCCTCTAGGGTCGGGAGTGTGTCAGATTATCTGGCAATGACTGTCTCAGCTGAATGGAATGTGGAACCTTCTGATGTCGTGCCGTCAATGCTGACCACATACCTTTTTCCTGAACTGACAGCCACATCTTCTACCAGATATCCACCAAACTGCTCGCCAGGAGGCAAAGAGGTCGTACTGATAGCATGAAAAATCCCCTGCTCGTCTACAAAACTCAAATTTATGGACGAAAAGGTCGTGGTGCCAGTGTTTTTTACGGTGACTGCAAAGTATGCCTTTGAAGTTCCAAGGGGCACCAGGGCAGAATCTAAAATGTCCAGTTTCGCAGTCTTCATAGAGATCTCGTTTTGTCTGAACATGGCGTTTCCTGCGGTAATTGCTCCAGTAACTGCCACCCCGATTAGAAAAATCGACGCAATTGCCGGACTGACTGCCCTCATTTGATAAAAAAGAAAACATCCGTCTTAAGCCACAGAAAACAAGGACGTCTTTTGAGATTGCCAAAATTTTTGACGCAACTGCAACCTTCTTGAAAATAGTTTTAATGTAAAATTTGATATTTAGAAAATGAAACTCTACAACTTTCAGAAATAGTTGAAATTATTTCTTGCGTTTTGTTTGAACACTAATCTTATGCAGTGACTCGTCTGCGATCTTTTCTGAAATGTAATCGACATTCTTTCTCATACTTTGAACTACTGGACTTTCCATGTTAATTGAGTACAGCTAGCTTTTTGAAGCCGACGCCTAAATCATTGAATTTTGAAGATCTCGAAATTCAGCATTACTTAATTTACGTATAAAAGAAATGGAGAAATTTGCAATTTACTTCAAAACTCTAGACAGTTACGTAAAATGTAGTCTTGCTCATCCCAAGCGCCTCGAGTATCTCCTTTTGTGTAAAGTCGTTCTTTGGAAAATCCATTAAATAATCTAGAATCCTCATCTGTGGTGATCTTCCATATGCTCTAAGGAGAAGCGAACTTGATTCTGACATGTCATGTTCATCTCCTAGAGAGTATCTAAACTGTGACTTCAGAAGGTATCACAAGTGTATCTGATTGAAAACCACTTTGATGAACAGCTCCGTGCCCAGATCCTATACTACCTGTGGAACCAAGGAATCTGGTCTGAAGTCTACACCAACCTTATAAGATGGTACAAAGATTAAGCAATGCTCTGACATACTCCCAACCCTAAAGGGTTCGGGCCTTCCCGCTCGCAATTTGTAAAGACGCGGTGCAAAAAGACTTGCAAATCTTGAGTGAGGAAGGATTGGATCCGATTTGCTGAAATACACTTTTGCATAATGAGCACATTTATCGTATAAGAAATGCATTGATATCTTGGTACCCCAGGTACTTGGGGTACCAGACATGACGTCGGGGTTGATGAAGTGATTTTCTGTAATTATCAGTAGAGGCCCAGAATTTAAGGTGGCCTGAGTGATGTATTCTTCCAACATGAGTTGGATAAATACAACAAAAGTGTTGTATTGACAAACGGGCATGCAACACATTGGATGGAGAATTGAGATTCTCGAGTCGTCACGAGACTTACTTGCCTTACTGCCAAGTAAGAACCTCACATGACATGATCATCATAAACACTGCCCCCAAATGCGCGAGATTCTTTTTGTCAAGCTCCTTAAGGCAAAAAACAGTTTTGCAGATTAAATGAAAAG
>SBBK01000137.1 GCA_005240025.1 archaeon | reverse complement strand
GGCTCACCTGTGCGTGCAGTGGCATTTTAGACTACGAGCTGGAACCTGTTTTGTTTGTATTTTTTATCAAGAGGTCCAATTATTGGGATTTGTTTTCCGCATGTATTACATTTGTTTTGCGCATCAAGATTCCACGATACAATATCAAAGCCGTACCTTCCAACTGCGATGTTTTTGCAGCCGGGGCAGTATGTGTGCTCGTATGGGTGACCTGGAACATTTCCAATGTATACGTATTCCAGGCCTTCTTTTTTTGCCACCTCGTAATGTTTTTCCAGAGTTTTGACTGGAGTGGATGGAAATTCCATCATTTTATAGTCCGGATGAAACCTCAGAAAATGAATAGGCATCTCCGGCCCAAAATTGTCATAGAGAAATTTGGCGAGTTTTTTTGCATGTTCTAAATTGTCACCTACCTGTGGAACAATTAGATCAGTAATTTCGGTGTGAATTTTTGTCTTGTCTCGGATCTCGATTAAAGTATCAAAGATTGGCTTTGGGTCAGGAACCCCAATGATTCGTCGGGTGAATTCGGGTTCTGCACTTCCCTTAAAATCCACCGTAATGCAGTCCAGAAATTCTCCCATCATTTTGACTGTTTGTGGTGTGTCGTAACCGTTTGAGACAAATATGTTAAATAGGTCCCTTTTGTGTGCCTCGATTCCGCAATCACGGGCAAACTCGATAAAAATTGATGGCTGATTATACGTGTACGCAATGCCATCCGAGTTGGAGTCAACTGCCATCTGGGCTACCTGTTGTGGAGTCAGATCGACTCCCTCTACTTTTCTTCGCTGGGAAATGTCGTTGTTTTGGCAAAACTTGCACAGCCAGTTGCAGCCAGTAGTGGCAATTGAAAATATTCTGGTTCCCGGTCGATAGTGGATGACTGGTTTTTTCTCGATTGGATCGACGTGTCCCGTGATGACTTTACCGTATACATACAGGTCTAGCTTGCCACCCTCGTTTCCCCTGATTCCGCAAAGACCAATTTGGCCGTCCTTTATCTCACAGTATCTGGCACATGCTGTACAGCGGACTCGGTTGCCCGGCAATTTCTCATATAGGGTAGCTTCCTTGTTCAAAACCGGGATATTACGCTCCCTTGCAATATAAAGACTTGCCACCATCTAAATATCTGAAATTTTGATAAGCAGCAAATGAGCAAGCCCGGAAACCTCTGGCGAAGAATTCATGGAAGGATCACAAGAAGGCCGACAAATTTTTCGTGGCTTATTGAAGATCTGCTTGCGGGCTCGGGCATGCCAACAAGCTTTGAAGAGATTAGCTGGGTTAGAAAAAAGGGAGTGAGATCAATTGTCACAATGACTGAGCAAGGTTTGCCTCCCTCCTGGGTGGACGGACTGGAATACCTCCACGTCCCGACAGAGGACCTAGGAGCCCCAGACATTGAAAAGATAGATGCGACTGTAAATTTCATTCATGAGCGGATAAAAAACAACGAGCCCGTAATGGTGCACTGCGCGGCAGGAATTGGCAGGACTGGAACCATTCTTGCAAGCTACCTTGTCAAGTATCAAAACATGACATCCAGAGTTGCAATTGAAAAGATCCGCCAAGAAAGGCCTGGCTCAATCCAATCAGAATCGCAGGAAATGGCAATTGCGTTTTATGAAAAATTCCTAAAAAACCAGTGACTCATTCCGGAATCGATATAGTCTCAATTTTACCGTCAACCACTTTGATAAACAGGAACCTGTTGTCTTTGAAGATGAGAGTGACTCCACCTTCTGCATCTGGTTCTTCCACCTCAAGAACAGGCTGACCCAATAGGCCGTCGTATTTTGCCATGTATGATTTTTGAAAAACCGGCTTAATATCCCTAATTGATGACCAGCTCTATTTCCTCAGAGTTGGACTTGGCGTCACCCGGCTCTGTAAAGTGGTGTTTCTGCCAAGAAGCATAGACCTCGGCTCCAATTTTGTGCCTGCCGCTACCAAGCTCCGATGCATTGATGGTAATTTTCTCATCAAAGTTAAAGAGTTCTTGCCTTACCTCATCTTCTGTCAGCCTGATGAACGGCTCAAAGTTTTTTACAACCTGCACCCAGACACGTTTTTCTTTCATTGGGTTGACAAGTTTTGGATTGCGGGTCCAAAAAATTGAGGCCTTTCTGTATGTGTCTATTGATTTGAGGTCGTGTTTTCTAAAACCGCCAGACACTATCCTGATTCCGTATTTGAGCTTAAAGACATTGTCGAATTTGCTGTAAGAATCTGTCCAGTTTTTTTCGTCAAATGCATCACGCAGGGCTCCCTGAATTGAAAACTTGACGCCGATTACAATATCGTCGCCTTTGGAGTACTCGTCTTTGTCTTTGGTGAGGCTTACTCTCGAAATTGATGTCTTTTCGCTTCCCACATTGCACAATGATTTATATCCATATTAAGTTGTTTTCCGACAGAATGAATGCGCAAATACTCAGTTCCACCACAAAGGAGACCAGCATCTCACTCAAGGGATCAGATATCGGCACACTATACATTGTCCAGCACGAGCTCTTAAAGGACCAGCAGGTAGAATTTGCCGGTGTGATTCTGAGGCACCCGCTCACAAACGAGTACTGGATGCGCGTAAATTCTTCAAAGGGTAGTCCCATAAAGGAGATCCTAAAGGCAACAAATACGGCGATCGAGTTTACCGATGAGCTGAAAAAGCTAATTCACTCCAAGCTAAAAGGTGTCTAGATGCAATTTTGCCCCAAATGTGGCATACGTCTGAAAAAAGGGACGTGCCCGAAATGTGGTCATTCTGAAGGCGAGTCAAAACAGGAAACAAAAAAGGCTTCACAGCAGCTGGAATCCGAACTTACAATATTTGATGAATCGGACACAAATGAGGCCTTGCCCTCAATCAGAATTGATTGCGAAAAATGCGGCAACAATGAAGCGGTGTGGTGGATGTTACAGACAAGAAGTGCAGACGAGCCGACAACTCAGTTTTATCGTTGCACAAAATGC
Organism: archaeon; assembly: GCA_005240025.1. GTDB lineage: Archaea > Thermoproteota > Nitrososphaeria > Nitrososphaerales > Nitrosopumilaceae > Nitrosotenuis. Next base: position 2,497 of record SBBK01000137.1, on the reverse strand, counting down.
AGTCATACGTGGCGTAACTACGCATAAGAACGCATGTACAAAATCAGCGGATCAGATCCGGAGCTGAGTTTGTGATAACGTTTAACTGTACCCATATCAACACAAAACTTAGCTTTGTTTTCCGCAAAAACAAATGGCTCAGATGAATGGAAGGCAATACTTTCTGCAATTTCTACTCTTGTAGAAGAAGCCACCTTTGAGGCAACCGTGGAGGGCATAACCTTCCGTGGGATGGACCCGTCCCATGTCGCGCTAATTGACATTTCCTGGCCAAACTCTGCATTTGAGAAATACGAGTGCGATGGAGCCATCAAGTTCGGCGTTAGAATTGACGAGTTTTCAAAACTGATCAAGCGAGCGGAAAAAAGTGAGAGCGTTGAGATAAGCATTGCAGAAAGCGCGCTTTTGATTTCAATTGGAAAAAACAAGCAATACAAGATGCGACTAATTGAGAGTTCGGCTACAGACACGCCCCTGCCAAAGATTCCATACGATGTAAGAATTAGCCTTCCAACGCTTTTGTTTGACAAGATTTTGGGTGATGTGCAGGTTGTTTCTGATTATTTGACCATAAAGACAACTACTGCAAAATCCGAATTTTCCGGAAAAGGAGATTCTGGGGAAGTCCTCATATCACTAAAAAAGCAGCAGGACGAGTTGTCCGAGATTTCAGCCAGGGATGAAGGCGCCGGCACATACAGCCTCGAGTACCTAAATCCAATCGTCAAGGCCGTAGGCACGGCATCAGGCGAGATAATTTGCGAGTATTCGTCTGCCAAACCACTTCGAATCGAGTTCAAGGTGGCAAATATCGGCCGAATCCATTTTTATCTGGCTCCACGCGTAGAAAGTTAAAACATTAAATGGTTATAACCTACATGGTATCTAGATTGAGACTTGTTCTAAAGTTTGGCGGCACATCGCTTTCTTCTACAAAACAGATCAGGGCAGTAGCAAAATTCGTGTACACCGTCTCCAAAAAAAATGAGGTTGCAGTAATCTGTTCTGCAATAGATGACGTCACAGATCAGCTGTTACATATTTCAGAATTTATCAAAAAGGGTGACAAAAATGCTGCAAGCTTTGTTCTTTCAAAGCTGAAAAAGCAGCACCGCAGAATAGCAAACGAATCCGTTTCAAATTCCAAAATACGCAAAAGGCTGGCTGATAAACTGGACTCTGACCTGTCGGAGCTAGAAGGGTTGCTACATGGAATGATGCTTCTTGGGGAGGTGACGCCACGATCTCTGGACTATTTGATTTCGTTTGGTGAGCGACTCTCAATTGGAATCGTTTCGCATGTCTTGCAGGACTTGAAGGCAAGATCGCTCGACGTTACAGGAAAAGACGTTGGAATTGTAACTGACTCTAATTTTGGTGCATCAAAGCCGCTAATGGACACAACGCGACTGCGGGTTTTCACAAAGTTGGAACCCCTCCTGCAAAAAAGAACCATTCCCGTCATAGGTGGATTTGCCGGAGCCGATCAGCACGGTCATGTTACCACTTTTGGTCGTGGCGGCTCGGATTATACTGCCACAATCATTGCCTCCTGCATAAAGGCAGACGAGGTCTGGTTGATGAGTGATGTCGATGGCCTCATGACGGCAGACCCAAAGCTTGTCAGGGATGCAAAAGTGATCCCCGAGGTCTCATATGTCGAGGCAATGGAGATGGCGCTCTTTGGTGCAAAACAGATTCATCCCCGCTCCTTTGAGCCGCTCCTGACAAAAAAGATCCCGATGCGCATACGGAGCACCTTCAATGTCAACAACCCGGGAACTCTGGTCACTGCCACGCCAGACGAGTCCACAAACAAGACCGTCAAGTGCGTTAGCGTAATCCGGCACAATGGCCTAATCGATATGAGGGGTGGGAGCATGGTTGGAGCCCCAGGCACTGCCGCAACCATATTTTCTGAACTTGCAAAGGCAGGCATCAACATCATGATGATTTCTCAAAGCCCTTCTGAATCCAGCATTTCAGTGGTGGTCAAGAAAAACGATCTGGACAAGGCGGTAAACACCATGGAAATGAACCTTCTCGGCAAGATAATAAAAAAGATCGACGTGACTACCGATGTTGCAATAATTGCTCTGATTGGCTCCGGAATGCGCGGGACTATCGGTGTTGCATCAAGGGTTTTTGGCGCTGCCGCAAAAAAGAAGGTAAATGTAATAATGATTGCGCAGGGCTCGTCTGAGCTGAACTTGGCCTTTGTTGTCAAAGACGGTGACTGTGCAGCTGCACTCCAGGCATTACATGACGAGTTTCAGCTTGCCAATCATGGTAGCCGTTAATTGAAATGCTTAAAGATGTTTGCAGGTCACGATTTCTAGTGAAAAGATTAGCAATAATTTCAGCCGCCCTCGCAATATCCATCATATCGCTGGTTTTGTTTTCTGATCAGTTTGTTACGGCCAAGTCCCAGACAAAGATTCATTTTACAAAAACGCTAGAATCCTCGCCAGACCCAGGAATTGGACAGGATACACAG
>SBBK01000082.1 GCA_005240025.1 archaeon | reverse complement strand
TGTTGATACAATGCACCCAAATGCTCAAAACTTTCTTGAAAGAGACATTAAAAACATGTCATACTTCTTTGCAAAAAGAGGTTTGACGGTGGAAAATCCTGCAGACATACTGGCAAGAATAATAACATGAGCTTTGAAAAAATAATAAGAATACCAGCCGACCGCGTAGGTGCACTTATTGGGAAATCCGGGAAGGTCAAATCGCAAATAGAAAAACACTGTCTTGTGAAATTGATCATAGACAGTGAAACAGGAGAAATCGAAATAAAAAGCGACGGCGCAATAGATCAGATCAGACCGTTCAAGGCCGTCGAGATTATCACCGCAATAGGCCGGGGTTTTTCACCACAAAACGCAATGAAGCTAACAAAAGAAGGAAATTCGTTACATGTATTGGATCTGAGGGATTTTGCTGGGAAATCCCCCCGGCAAATTGAAAGGATAAAAGGAAGAATAATTGGAGAGGGAGGTAGGGCGAGAACAAACATGGAGAATCTTACCAACACCAGCATCTGCGTTTATGGGAAAACCGTCTCCATTATAGGAGAACCAGACCCGATCAAACTGGCCGTCTCCGCCATTTCTTCAATATCGAGCGGAAGCAAGCATGGCTCAGTTTATGGCAGACTTGAGGCGAACAGGCGAAAACAAAAGATGAACAAATTACAGTTGTGGGAAACGAACGATGGCAACTAAGGAAATCTTTAACCAGATCTCTCCCAGCGAGTTTTTTTACAGAAACCGTGATTTGGCTGGTTTTAGCAATCCGACACGCTCACTGTATACTGCAGTCAGGGAGTTTGTAGAAAACGGTCTAGATGCATGTGACCAGCAAGGCATATTCCCGGATATCCATCTAACAATTAAGCCAGTGGATGCAGAAAAACCAGACCCAAAACCGTACATTCTGACAGTCAAAGACAATGGCCCTGGCATGGAATCAAAACAAATCCCGATGGCATTTGGAACTGTTCTTTATGGTTCCAAATTTGGACTAAAGCAGGCGCGGGGAATGTTTGGACTTGGCGCAACAATGGCAATATTGTATGGGCAAATAACTACAAACAAACCTGTCACGGTCGTAAGCTCAGTCGATGGTAAAACACAGCATGAATATGTGATGATGCTCGACATACAAAAAAACAAACCAGTAATTGTAAAACACTCTGCAAAGGAAACCAACAAGAAAGGACTCTCTGTAAGCATAGTTCTGGAGGGAGACTACTCCAAGGCCGGATCCAAAATCCGAGATTATGTGTCACAAACATCGCTGATCACGCCATATGCGACCATAACATTTGATGATCCAAAAGGCGACAAATTCAGCTACAAAAGAATTGTGGACCTGATGCCACCGTCACCAACAATAATCAAGCCTCACCCACATGGAGTTGATGTCGAAACGATACGGCGAATGATAGTGGACACTCATTACCAAATTCCAACACTCGATAACAACATGATAGAAAAAGTCAGAAAGGAGTTGGGACTGGCAAAAAAGAATCTTAACTTTGATGGCATAATGGCAAAAGCAGAAAAGAAATGGTCGTCTCTTTCAAGGCCGGTGCGCGTAATTGTGGCGTTAATGTCATTTTTGAAGATGGATTTTGATAAAATAATGAAGATTCGAATAGACGATATTGACCTTGCACACAAACATCTGACGTACTGGGATTTCGGGGAGTCCAAGTCAATAATGGTGGAGATGCCAAAATCAAGCCCCTACTATAAACAGCTGGCAAACACTGTCCACGGGGAAACCATTGCGACGTTTCTGACAAAAAGGTTCCAGCGTGTGGGTCAGGCAACTGCAGTCAAATTTACGGAATTTGCCGGCCTCAAGGCAGAAAAACGAATAGGTTCGCTCTCAAATGACGAACTAGTCCAGCTAAGTGATTCACTACAAAAATACGAGGAGTTTCTTGCGCCTGACCCTAGCTGCTTGGCGCCACTGGGAGAGGAGCCTCTCCGCAAAGGAATAAACGAGTTTTTCAATCCTGACTTTGCTGAGGTCGTGCAGCGTAGCGCATCGGCATATTCGGGATTTCCATTTATAATAGAAATGGGAATTGCCTACGGAGGTCAGATTCCGGGTGGGAAAATAACCACCTATAGATTTGCAAACAGAATTCCACTTTTGTATGACGAGGGAAGTGACGTTGTACTCAAAGTTGTAAATGAAACCGACTGGTCAAGATACAAGGTAAAAAATGATGCCCCCCTTGTGATAGTGAGTCACATCTGCTCTACACGCATACCATACAAAACCGTAGGAAAAGAAAACGTTGCAGACAGACCAGAGATTGAAAAAGAACTAAGGCTTGCCTTGCTATTTTTGGCAAGGAAACTATCTGCATACATGTCAAAAAAAGGCCTCGCAGAAATAGAAAAAAAGAGAAGCAACCTCTACCAAAAATATCTCCCCCTCATATCACAATTTGCAACCGAGTTGGCAGGAAAAAATAAAGAGCCTGACTACAAGAAACTAATCAAGGATTTGAATATGAATGTCGAAACCCAAAAGTAAAACAGAGAAAATTGCAGCAGCCAAGAGGGATTCACTACTGGATTTACTCAAAACCGAAGGCAGTAAAATTTACACGGATCTGGACGGAGGGCAATTCCCGCATCTTTATGTTCCAAGCAGATCTGTCCGCAATATCGTCTACGACAAAAAGCTCCGTCAGTACATCCTTGGCAAAGCAGCAGGCCTCCGAAGCTCAAAAAACATGGCCCAGCTGCGCTCATTTACTCAGCTAATCTGGCTTGCATTTTTCGCAAAACGACTAGTAAATGAGAAAAAATCCTCGACGCTCAGAGACATTTACTATTCATCACAAGCATTTGAGATGGACTTTGAGGATCAGCCGGAATCGGACAACATCATAATGGACCTAGAAGCCGTGCTTGCAAGACCGAGGGAAGACTTTCACATTTTTCCAGAGGAAAGGAGCAGTGTCTTTGGCGACCTCACTATTGAATACACGGTTCCGGGCTATGAGGGAAGGCGCGTCAATCTGTCTGATCACCCAGATGGATATCTGATAGGTCCAAGCCTTAGTAGCGCCGAACTGGTGGATACAAGTGCAGAACTTGTGATTGCCATAGAGAAGGGAGGTCTTTTCACCAGATTCGTGGAAGAAAAGGTGGACAAAAAATTCAAGGCGATAATCATTGATACTACGGGTCAGGCACCACGCTCGACCAGATACCTGCTAAAGCGACTTCGAGACCAGATGAAGATCCCAGTTGTAATACTGACCGATGGCGATGTCTATGGAGAACACATCGCAATGGTTATCAAGTCGGGCTCAGCAAATGCGGCGCACCTGCGGGAGCTGACTGTTCCGGACGCAAAGTGGATTGGGGTCTGGGCATCGGACATTGAAAAATACAAGCTGCCTACTATTCCAATGACAGAATCCGACATTAAAAGAATTTACGACCTGCAAAAAGACCCCCGATACCAGGAGGGAATATGGAAAAAAGAGCTGGAAGTATTTCTCAAGATCAAGAGAAAGGCAGAACTTGAGGCATTTTCAAAATACGGACTGACAAACATCACCGACAAGTATCTGCCCGAAAAACTGGAACTGGCTAAGAGCCTGTAGACTTTTGAATTCGCAGAGTCAGGACGCCGTTTCTGTACTTGAAGTCGTGGATCTGCATGTCTGAGGCGCCCTCGATTGGGACCTCTTTTGAGAAATTGCCAGATCCGCGTATGTACAACATCCCTTCAATTAGCCTGACCATTATCTTATCATCTGGTCCTGGAACCTCGGCTACAAAGACTATCTCGTTCTCATCACGTATCAGGTCGAAAACCCAGTTTTTGCTTTCCGAATCTCGGGCGGTGTATTTTGGCTTCTCTGTCCTGACCATTTTCTTTATCACAAAGCCCCAGTAGACCATGGTGACAGCCGCAATGCCAATAAGAATGAAGCTCACGGAGCCGTGACCTGAGCGCAAAGAAGCCATGTAGACTATTCCAAGAAACAAAAGTATCATGATTGGTATTATGAAATTAATTGACTGCTCAATAGAATATGCTTTTTTGTAACTGGCCATCACTCTTAGTTCCTCTCGCTAAATATAAAGCAATTATGGAAAAATCGGTTCATCCTTGATTTGATTTTTATCAAACGAATGGCCAGAAGACCGCCGGATTCTATCGAAGATTTCTAAATGGATAAATCGCCAACTAATGGTCAACCCCGCACAAAACAAAATACTCAAATGCTGCACAAACCATTCCACACCATTGCAGCGTACATTCAAGTTCAGGCTGTAT
>SBBK01000020.1 GCA_005240025.1 archaeon | reverse complement strand
GATAGATATCGCCTATTTCTGTAATGCCAGCCTTGATGGTTTGAATGCTGTCACCCGTGTGGGGATTGAAAACTACCACAATTATATCTGCAATATTTGCTATTTCGACTTCGGTCTGGCCTGCACCAACACTTTCAATTATTATTGGATTAAAACCTGCATATTCCAGAATTCGGATGCTGCTTCTAATGGAACGCGAGACTGCCCCGGTTGCCCCTCTGGATGCAATGCTTCTGATGTATGTACCAGAATCTGTTGACTCGGTCATGCGTACCCTGTCACCCAAAATCGCACCACCAGTTATGTGACTTGTGGGGTCGATTGCGAGTACTGCTGCCTTGTGGCCGTGCCTTTTTAATGCAAGGGAGATTTTGTTAATCAGTGAGCTTTTCCCAGCACCTGCAGGGCCGGTTATTCCAATTACCATCGAATTACCAGTTGCTTTGAAGATCTTTTTCGAGAGTTTTTTTGCCTGATCTTGATCGTTTTCCACCATCGAGATTGCTTTTGCGATGGCGTTTCGTTTTCCTTTTTTTAACTCGGCTAAAAGTTCCACTACCTATCTTTTGATATCTGCAATAAATTCTTGTTGGACTTTAAAGTTCACTGTAAATTATTTGTGGCACCCGGTCACCCTGATTGTGGATCTCGGTTTTGATTCCGACCCTGCCAAACTCTTGGTGCTCTACTACCAGTGTGACTGGCATCGATTTCCACCCATATTGTGGAACTGCTGAAAACGGCACTCGGACTGAAAAGTTTGGCCCAGAAAAGATCTTCTGGTAGCTTTGCTCCATCCCCAGGATCTCAAGTGTTACACTGGTTGTTTTTTGTGATACATCATTGAATTTTATTTCAACATATCCCCTATCAGCAAAAAATGTCGCACTCAGTGAAAAGACGCGTGAATATTTTTCATTTGCTGCAATGTTTTGTGTTATGGACAGTCCTACAGCAAACACGATTATTGTGCAAACTACGGCAAGGGTGATTTTTTTGTTCAATACGAAAACTCTTGGTTCAGTCTTTTTAGCATCGCAGAATGAATACGGATTTTTTCAATGGTCTGCTCAAGTGTCCTTTCTGTTCCCGGTGTGGGATTTGCCTTAAAGAATCCCCTGATTTGCCCCTCCATTGACGCATCAACCGCAATAGAGAGGCTGGCAACAATTCTGTTAAGAAGGGGGCTGCCTGCCCCGACCTTGTTTCTCAGAGACTTCCAGTTCTTTTTTAGCCATGGCCACAGAATCCTTTTAGCGAAACGGTTTGCGGCAACTTTCATTATCGGCATGTGCATGTTTTGTGCTCTGACATGCTCGGATTGGGAAAATTCAAGTGTCTTTAGCAAAAGTTTTTCATCCTTGAAATTAGACAGTGCCCCAAGGAAGCGCACCTTTTCTTCCTGGGTTTTGGCCTTTTTGTATAGCATGAGCATTTTTTGGTATGTTTTAGTATCACCGCCCCACGCTACAATTGAGAACACGGCCTCCTGTATGTCTGGATTTAGCAGGTAGGGATTTTTTAGATACTGCGCAAATCTTTTGTTTGCTTCGGCAATTATTTCAGAATCATCAAATTTGCCAAGGATGCTGAGTGTGTAGCTGCGAAGCAATGCGTTTGTATGCGGTTCGCCTTTTTTTGCATCCCAACCAAGACCGGCAAAAACATTTTTGAAATACTTGTGCGCAGTCTGTTTTATTTCGTCAGAATACCACTCATCTGCCGTCAGATAATACAGAAAATACAGATTGTTTGCAATGTTTGATTTTGTGATATAATCGCTCTCGTCATTGTATGCAGAGATAAAATCGACATAGCTGCTGCAAGAGTTGTTGCCAGAAACACACAGTGCAAAAAGGTCGTTTTGAATGGCCCATCTGTCCACGTGCGAAACCAGTTTTTGCACAACCAGAGGTTTTAGCGACTCTAGCATTTCATCTGAATACCTGACTCGATAAAATCCCATCCTGCCAGAATTTATCACAACTGGCGCCTCATTTACCAAAATCGTGTCGGTATTTTTTTTGACAAGCTTGCGTAGTGTTTTGCCATTCATGGTTACTGTAATTGGAACATGCCAGAGGCCAGATTCTTTGCCGTTTTTTTCCAGCACAAAACGGCTTTGCCGCAGGGCAAGTCCTGCCCCGGATTTTTGCGCCTCAATCAGTGGAAATCCTGTCTGGCCAAGCCATGAATTGACCATTGCCCGTACAGGAACCTTTGCGGCCCTGCCTATCTCGTCCCACAGGTCATTGCCTGTAGCATTCCTGTAGGCAAATTGCTTGAGATAAACACGCAGGCCTGCGCGGAAGACCTGTTCTGTAACAAAGTTCTCCAGCATTCTCAAAACGCATCCGCCCTTGTCATAGGAGATGGCGTCAAATATCTCTCGTATCTCTGCGGGGCTTTTTACTTTGACATCGATTGGGTGTGATGAGTGTAGTGCATCAATGCCCATTGCGGTGTTCATTGTGTCCTCAAGGAATTGGTCCCAGAGTTTCCATTCAGGATAAAGCTTATCCAAAAACTTGGTTGCCATAAATGTGGCAAAGCTTTCATTGAGCCACAGATCATTCCACCACTTCATTGTCACCAGATTTCCAAACCACTGGTGGGCCAGCTCGTGGGAGACTACTTCGGCGATTCGTTGTTTTGTGTGTGTTGAAGAGGTTTTTGGATCATAAAGCAAAATGGTTTCCCTGAACGTGATTGCGCCCCAGTTTTCCATTGCCCCTGACGCAAAATCTGGAATCGCAACAAGGTCTAGTTTTGGCAGCGGGTAACGGACTCCAAAATAATTCTCATACAGTGAAAGCAGTTTTTTGCAGATATCAAGTGAGAATCTGGCCTTGGATTTGTTGCCCTTTGTGGTGAGTACTCTGATCAAAACCTTGCCACTTTTCCCACTCAGATATTCAAACTCGCCCACACCGAGATACAAAAGATACGTAGACATTATCGGGGTTTTGGCAAATTTGTGGACGATTTTGGAGCCAGATGACTTTTTTGAGACCAGATTCATGTTGGATATTGCAGTATTGGTTTTGTCCGTGACAAGTGTTATCTCAAATGTGGCCTTTGCTGCAGGCTCGTCCCAGCAAGGAAAGGCCCTCCGCGCATCTGCTGCCTCAAACTGTGTCGTGGCCAGGTATTTGGTTTTGCCGTTTTTGTCCCTGTATTTGCTGCGGTAAAAACCAACCAGCCGATTGTTTAGGATGCCGGAAAAACCAATGAATATTTTCGCGTTGCCTTTTAGCGGTTTTGGGACAAGTATTGTAAGGGATTCGTTTTTTTCATCAAGTCTGACTTTTGCCTGGAATTTCTGGTCTCCAAAAAACACATAACAGTTTTTTATTTTCAGCTCGGCTGCATGAAGTGTGATTTTTTTTGTCGGCTTTGTGATTTTGACATCAATTATTTCCTTTGCGGAAAAGGTAAAGTTGCCAAAATGCGGCTCAAATGTCAGGGCATAGTTTATTGGAATTGCTTGCACGAAATGGATGGATTTTATCGGCTTTATTTAGGATGTGGATCGTATTCCACGTATTGCGTTGTGGTCAGTCCATCAGATCGGTTTTATCCAATATCATGAGAGTTTCCTTATGGCTGAGCCTCACGGGCTGGACAGATGGTCAGATAAGAAAGAAGGAAGTGACAGATTTGCCAAGTCGCTTTTTCCGTCGGAGAGGATTACCCTGCATTCTCTAAAGGAGAGAATTTTGGAGCTTGAACAGATGCGGGACCAAATCCAGTATGAGCTCGACAGGCTAAAGACACTTACAAAAAACAGACAATGCGAGGGCTAAGTTTTAAAATACAGCCGATCAACTTACTATCCAATGACACAAAAGCTCGATATGCGAAGAATCAAGATCCTGGTAGCAAAGCTTGGCCTTGATGGCCACGACAGGGGGGCCCTTGTTTTGTGCCGTGCATTCAGGGATGCCGGAATGGAAGTGATTTACTCCGGCCTCTTTGCCACGCCAGAGCGAGTGGCACAGATAGCCGAAGACGAAGACGTCGACGCAGTAGCCCTGAGCCTCCTCAATGGGGCACACAATGTGTTGTTCCCACGGGTGGTAAAGGAATTGCACAAAAAAGGACTAAAGGATGTGCTGGTTATCGGAGGCGGAGTCATACCAGAAGATGACAAGGCGGGTCTTGAAAAGGCCGGCGTCTCCAAGGTCTTTGGTCCTGGCTCGCCACTGCCTGCAATAATTGAGCACATCAATTCCGGTGTTGCCAAACTAAGAAAGATTCAGTGATAAAACATTTCCGAATTGACAGTAACCACTAGCTTTTTTGATTAATCTCAATTATTACGGAATTCATAAATAAGAAGAGTACAATATGAGTAATGTCAAGATCATGCAAAAGAAAAAAGCTGAAAAAATGACACCTGATGAAATAAAGCTGGTAAAGAGAGTGATGACGGGTAAGGAAAAAATCTATGAATTTACAAATGCAGATGATGTAATATCTAGTCTTCACAATGCATGTGGCAAATAAAATACACCGCCACGTTTCTCAGACAATATTCAAAACTGGATGCCCAGATCAGACTTCGTGTAGATTCTGCCATAAAGGAAATTGAGTTGAGCGACGATCCGGTAAAACTTGGCGTGTTGAAAACAGGACCATTGTAAAACTGTTTTTCATACGACGTAGGAAGAAAATACAGGATTCTATATCATGTTTACAAACTGGAAATAGTAATGCTTTCGTTGAAGGTTGGAAAACACAAGGATGTATATGGTGCAGACTAGATTGTACGAAAACATCATTCCTTGGAATCCGGCCACATCATTTGCCGCATTTTTTTGCCCACCTGCTCTATTTGATGGGACTCTAGCTGCTTCATGTAGCGCTCAAAGGAGTTTTTGCCGTTTTTGTTGTAGTCTGAAATCCATTCCTCATTAAATGTGCCGTCCTGGATCATATCCAAAACTTTTTTCATTTTTGCCTTGACGTCTTTGTCCATCACCATCGGGCCCCTTGTCAATCCGCCATATCTGGCAGTTTCGCTAACACGCCTCCACATTCCATTTATACCGTATTTCTGAATCATGTCGACTATGAGTTTTAACTCGTGCAATACCTCAAAGTATGCAATTTCAGGCTGATATCCTGCCTCGACCAGCGTCTCAAATGCGTTAACTACCATGGATGCGCACCCTCCACAAAGGTCGGCCTGCTCGCCAAACCAGTCCGTTTCCACTTCTTCTTTGAATGTGGTCTGAATAAGTCCTGCTTTTGCAGAGCCTATTCCTTTTCCAATTGCCAATACTCGGTTCCATGCTGTGCCTGTCTTGTCCTGGTACACTGCGACAATTGCTGGAGTTCCAAATCCATCCTGAAAGGTTTCGCGGACCTTGGAACCTGGGCCCTTTGGTGCAACCATTATGACATCCACGTCATCAGGGGCTTTTATCCAGCCCCAGTGGATTGCCGCGGCATGTGAAAACGATAGTGCCTTTCCCTTTGAGAGATTAGGGCCAATTTCTTCGCGGTAAACCTTGGCCTGTATCATGTCCGGAATCAGGATATGAATGATGTCGCCTTTTTTTGTGGCCTCTGAAACCGACATGACGGTGTGTCCGTCTTTTTTTGCCTTGTTCCAGGTCGGGCTGCCCTCTTTTAGGCCAACTATGACCCCGAGTCCAGAATCTCTGAGGTTGTTTGCCTGGGCATCACCCTGTATTCCATAACCAATTACCGCAATCGTCTGGTTTTTTATTGGATCCAAACTGATGTCGGTGTCTTTCCAGGTTTTTGCCATCAGGTTGCCCTAAAATCAAAGCCAATAAAAACCATCAAATT
>SBBK01000138.1 GCA_005240025.1 archaeon | reverse complement strand
TCTCCCAGTGGTGTGAAAAAGATACTTTCTCTCATCTCACTGGTTCTACTATTAATTATCCAACCGTTCACCTTTGGAAATGGATTTGCTCAAACACCTGAAAGCAACTCGTACAAAATTCTTGATTTTGACAAGCGTACCATCAAGACACAGCAAGAAGCAGATAAACTGTTTTCAAAATTCAACAAGGGCTCCGTCAGAGTCATAATCGAACTGGACTTAACAAGTCCTGCTCTAGCAAGTCCTGCTTTAAAAAGTCCCACGTTAAAGTCCACTCAAATCGACCCAAAGTTCAGAATTCCTGCAGCCCAGGATGTCTTTATCAAATCATTAAAGGGCGAAAAAATTGAAAACGTCAAAAAACTCAAGACAGCGCCATATCTGGCAATGACTGTTGACAGAAAAGCATTGGACAAGTTACTTGCAACCACATCCGTCAAATCAATCCGCGAGGATACCCTTTTGAAACCGAGTCTTGTTTTTAGTATGCCGTACATTGGTGCAGATGTGGCTCACCTAGGTGGCGATACTGGTTCAGGGCGCAATGTAGCAATACTGGATACGGGAGTTGATTCGGCTCATCCGTTTTTTAGCGGTAGGGTTGTCTCAGAGGCCTGTTTTTCCACAACTGACCCATTCTTTTCTGCTGTATCTGCCTGCCCAAGTGGTGGTGGCGTCGAGGTAGGTCCAGGTACCGCTGCTCCCTGTGGGGTGCCAGGTTGTGAGCACGGAACCCATGTCACAGGAATTGCCGCCGGAGAAGGCGGAACTGCACCTGATTCAGGAATAGTTGCAATCCAAGTGTTTTCAGAGATTTTTGATCCATTTATCTGCGGAGCCCCAAGCTGTGCGCTGGCGTTCACCTCTGATATAGTCGCAGGATTAGATCATGTGCTTGCACTAAAGACAGGTGGAATGCCAATTGATGCTGCAAACCTGAGCTTGGGTGGCGGACTCAGCCCGGTGGAATGTCCTGGCGAGCCAGAAGAACCCTCAATTCTAGCTCTTAAAGCCGCAGGTGTGGCAACCATAGTCGCCAGTGGCAACGATTTCTCCAAAGGCGCAATCAGTTTTCCGGCATGTGTTCCGGCAGCAATCTCAGTAGGTGCAACATCAGCAGGCAGGCCAGGATTTCCTCCACCAGACACAATTGCTGGTTTTTCAAACAGCTATTCATTTTTGGATCTTCTGGGACCTGGACATGGAGTAGAATCTTCGGTACCTGGGGGCATATTCGATATTTTCAGCGGTACATCAATGTCCACACCCACCGTTGCTGGCTCTTTTGCAGTACTGAGGGCAATTGCTCCTACAATGTCGGTCGATACTCTAGAGTCGATCCTAAAGACCACAGGTGTTGATCTGACTGATGTCAATAGTGTGACAACCCCTCGAATTAACTTGGCAGAAGCTACTTTTGCAGCAGACCTTGAGGCAACTTGCGGGCCACTGGCCTCTTATGGCGCAGTCATTTTTGGCACGCCGGGGCCTGATGTGTTGGTTGCTACAGTAAAATCAGTAGTGGTGGGTGACGCCGGCGATGACAGAATTTTCGGCTCGCCTTTTGATGACTGTCTTCTTGGTGTGGAAGGAAACGACGCCATATCTGGTGCAGGTGGCAACGACATAATTGTCGGATTTGACGGAAACGACCAGATAAAAGGTGGGGAAGGAAATGATACCATATTTGGCGGCTCTGGTATGGACAGACTAGCTGGAGGACCGGGAACTGATACCATTGATGGAGAAGGAGATGCCGATTCCATCAAAGGCGACCAAGACGACGATACTCTCATGGGAGGATCTGGCGATGACAGAATCTCGGGCGGACTGGGTAACGATTCAATATCTGGTGAGGCAGACAGCGATCAAATAACTGGCAGAGTGGGAAACGACACAATAACATGCGGCCTTGGGGCAGACATCGCGGTAGGCGATGATGGAATACCTGCCACCAATCCTGCCGACATAGATATCTTAAACCCAGATTGTGAATCTGTCAGTCCATTCTAATACTGCAACGCCGGAAGGCACAACTATTGAGCCACATGGGCAGCTCTGCTACCAACAGGGTTTCATTCGAGGCAGGCCTTCAGATAATGCAAAAGGATCAGCAGATGCGAACTTCGGCACTCTGGCCTAGGGTCGATTCCCGACGTTGAAGAGCGCATTACAACCTTTTTACATGCGCCAGATTGTGTGGAGGAATCCATCTTCTAGGCATCTGTGATTGAAAAATGATTTTCTTACAAATTGCGAGTGGGAAAGCCCGAACCCTTTGGGGTTGGGAGTATCAGAATTGTCGAGCTGAGAAGGTTTTCAAAAATTGGGCCGGACAGACTAAAACTACGGGAATTCACGCCCGCGGAGATCAGAATCTCGGTCGTTGAAGCAGGAGGCCACTCAACTTGGGTGGTAGTTCACCGTCTAGAAACATTACCACATGGCAAATATGAAAAAAGGTTTCATTATTGGCCTGTAGTAATTTTGATTTCTGTCGCAGTTTTTCCTGGACAGCCTTACATTTTTGAAAGAGTCTCTTCCGCCATTCTTGTACTGGCCAAGATGCGAAACTACCCTCTAGGACTCTTCAACACCGGGAAACGACGCTTCATAGTCTTTTTCCATCGTTTCCTTGTTTTGCGAGTCGTATTCATCTTCTTCAACTCTGTCTGCTGAGATCTCAATTCTGCGGGTGTCCTTTGTAAGCCACGATACCTTGACGAGCCCCATTATTTCTAAATCTAAAAGAATCTTGTTGAACCTGTCCTCGGGCAGGTTTATCCCCGACTTGGTGAGGGCTTTGTTTAGCTCGTCATCTGTCATCGAGTTTGCTGCCTTGATCTTCTCAAATACCGTGTTTCTCATTGGCAATTCTGTCATGTTAACCGTAAAACGTCTTGTCTATTGTCTTGGGTACTACATTAGAAATAGTTTCCCTTATGGATGTGTACCACTGGTCTACCTCTTTTGTTATTGACGGCCTTACCTTTTTGAGCGCAGCCCCAAAGTGCGCACTGGATATTTTTGCGGAATTTTCCTGCATCGCATGAATTCCTGCCTCCCTGCAAAGTGCTGCAAGGTCTGCGCCACTGTAGTTCTGGGTTGAGACGGAGATCTCCTCCAGGTTTACATCCGAAGATAGAGGCATCCTGGTAGTGAGGATCTTAATTATTGCAAGCCGCCCTTTTTCGTCTGGTTGCTGCACATACAAGACCGGCTCAAGTCTTCCATGCCTGAGAAGCGAGCTGTCAAGCAAATCCGGTCTGTTTGTTATGCCAATTACCACGACTCTTGATGATCCGCTTTCCTCCATTTCGGTTAGAAGCTGGCTGAGGATGGTCTGTCCGATTCCACTTTCTTCTCCTGACTTGATTCTTGCCAGCGAGTCCATTTCGTCAAAAATCACTACACATGGGGCAGACGTTTTGGCCTTTCTAAAGATCTCCCTGATTGCCTTTTCGGATTCACCCACCCATTTTGACAAAATTTCAGGACCCCTGACCAGTATCATGTTGCTTCCACTTTCGGTTGCCACCGCCCTTGCCAGAAGCGTCTTTCCACAACCGGGTGGTCCATATAGCAGTGCCCCCCTTGGAGGTTTGATTCCCATGGAATGAAATTTCTGCGGTTCTTTTAATGCCACAATCAGGTTGTCCTGGAGTGCGCGCTTTACCTCATCAAGGCCGCCTACGTCCTGCCAGAAAACCTTGGGCCGTTCCACATAAAACTCCCTCATTGCGGTAGGGACTACCTCGTGCATCGCATCATAAAAGTCCTGCAACGTTATCACCATTGATTGCAAAATTTCCGCAGAAACCTTCTCCGTTTCAAGATCGATTTCTGGCAGATACCTCCGTATGGATTTGAGTGCGGCCTCCCTGCAGAGGGACTTGATGTCGGCACCTGTGTATCCGTGCAGTTCGGCTGCCAGTCTTTTCAGATCAACATCCTCAGCCGTTGGCATTCCGCGTGTGTGGATTTGAAGTATCTCCAGTCTTCCATCAACGTTTGGCACCAGGACTTCGATCTCCCTGTCAAACCTCCCAGGCCTGCGGAGGGCCGGGTCTACGCTGTCTGGCCTGTTTGTTGCGCCAAGTACAATGACGTTGCCTCTGTCTGTGAGTCCATCCATGAGGGCAAGCAACTGCGCCACAACTCTTTTTTCTACATCACCGTACGCTTCCTCACGTTTTGGGGCGATTGCATCTATTTCATCTATGAATATGATGCTCGGCGAGTTGTCCTTTGCCTCCTTGAAAATTTCTCGAAGCTTTGCCTCGGTTTCACCATAATACTTGTTCATTATCTCAGGACCGTTTATCGAAAACATGTTTGCCTCAGATTCGCTTGCCAGCACTTTTGCAATCAGAGTCTTGCCGCATCCCGGTGGGCCATAAAGCAAAATTCCACTGTGCGGTTCTATGCCTAGCCTGTTGAAGATTTCAGGATGTCGTAGGGGCAACTCCACTATTTCGCGCATTATTTTGATCTCGCTTTTGAGGCCACCAACCTCATCATATGTTATTCTGACTTTTTTATCGATTGATTTGTCGGCCGATATCGCAAAGTCCGTCGTCCTGTCTATTGTAACGATTCCTTTTGGCATGGTCTTGCCTATTTTGAAATCCATTGGGTTGCCCAGTATCATGAC
>SBBK01000093.1 GCA_005240025.1 archaeon | reverse complement strand
TCAGAGGATTATGCCAGATTCTCGAGTACTTGTTCCCGAAATTTCTTTGGGTATTTCTTCAGATAGCCCATCAGTTTTCCCCTGTCGATTTTCTTCCTCATGCTTTTCAATACATCCTCACCCAGTGGCTCCTTAAAGTAGAAAAAATCTATCAGTGTTTTTTCCAAATCCGAGACAGGAAGAAACAGACCGTCGCTTTTCACATAGTCTGACCCAAACATATATTCCGGCTTTATTCTGTGGACTAGAACATTCGCGCCCATGATTTGTCGCATTCCCTGTCTTGCCGTTTTTGAGGTGACTATCACAGTGTTGCTTTCCTGCTCCCATAATCCACGCATGCTAAGCGCGTCTCCAAGACCGATGTATGCAGGCCTGAAACAAAACACAGAGACGGAGGGATCCTCCAGCAGAGTATAGAAACCCTTGACTACTTTTTTGACTCTGCCGCTTTTGATTAGATTGTGCATCAAAAGGTGAGAATATGTTTTTTTGATTTTCGACCTGTTCACTATCAATTTTATGTCTCTGGAGCTCGCTACCGGCGTTTTGCCTAAAAATCCAATTACATCCTTTATGTATTTTGCAGTACCCATGATCTGATCCCTCCAACAAGATCATCATAACTTGGTGCCGGCCCCATGATGATCAGAGTTTTCAATACCGCATAGTCCTCAGGTTTCCTTATTTCAGCTAAAAACTTTGACAGTCTGCTGCCCAGAGTTTTGGATTTTTCGACGAAGTTAAGCAGGAACCATATATCGTAGAGGTCTCTTGCCTTGGCTCTTGAACTGAATGCGTCTATTTTTTCTGCCACCAGGTCTTCAGATTCTAAAGTGTAAACGCTCATGAATGTGCCATCAGATGTCTCGAATGGCTTTACCACAAAATTTCTGAGATCTTTAAAGACTGCCTCGAATCTGAGGACGACGCCAGAAAATTCAAACTTGGAAGATATCGAATTTTGTGTGTGCTTGAATTTAGTTGGCAAAAATCCTGCAGATTCTAATTCAGATATGAAATCTCTGAAATTTTCTTCACGGTTTGATTTCCGTGGCAGGTAGGCATCCACATCCTCTGAAAATCTTTTGCCGCCATAGCATCGCCAAATTGCGGTACCGTCATGTATGACTGCTCTGGGAAAGAATTCGTATAGTGTTCCCACCAAAATATCCTGAGCTGCGGAAAGCTTTCTGTGTGCGTTTTTCTTGAGCCTTTTTTCGAGAGGGAGCACTGACATGCATCTGTGTAACGATTCTTATATATAAATATAAGAACGGTTATGGCATACTGTTTCATGCCGTGCTTGACATACACGTTCTATGTTTCATCAGAGTTCAGCCGAAACTTAGAAACTCCAGGTATTCATGATAGATTCTAATATTTCAGAAATCGGCAGTTTTGTGTTGACAAAATTCGACATTGTCGTAGTCGGCGCAGGCCCTGCAGGATCTTCTGCTGCAGAATATGCTGCAAAGGCCGGAATGAGAGTGGCGATTCTAGAAAAGGAAGAATCGGTATCACAAACAGTCAGAACCAGCGGAGTCACCTGGATTGACAGTATTGAAGAGTTTGGCATACCGTCAGAATGCTATAATCCAGTGAGAAACTATGTCTTTTGCTCTCCAAACAGCGAAGTGACAATTTCAAGCAGAGATCCCAGAGCAGCAGTGCTTGATGTGAGAAAGACATACAGGTGGCTGGCAGAAAAGGCGCAAAAGGCAGGTGCGGAATTGCATGCAAACACGGCGGTTTCTGACGCCACAAGAACCAGAGATGGGATCTCACTAAAGGCAGCATCTGCCGGAAGTGATACCACATTTGATGCAAAAATAGTAATTGATGCAAGTGGATTTTCCTCGATAGTTGCCAGATCCCTGGGGCTGGTTTCACAGTGGAAGAGATTTGGTGCAGGTGCAGAATACGAAGCCGAGGCAGAAAATGTCGAAGCAGACACATGGTATCTGATGGTTGGGCAAAAATATTCGCCTGCAGGATACGCGTGGATTTTTCCCGTGGGACAAACAACAGTTCGAATCGGGGTTGGTGTAGGCAAGCCTGAATCTGCTGCAGACCCCACCGAAATACTCAGGCAATTGATTGACAGAAAACAAGGCCCAATTGCAAAACTTGGCAAAATTGCCGTAAAGGAATTCCATTATGGGCTGATACCAAATGAGGGCCTCAGCAGAAAAACTGTTTATGATGGTTTGATTCTGGTTGGCGATTCCGCAGGGCAGGCAAATCCGCTTGTCCTTGAAGGAATAAGATACGCAATCCGTTTTGGCCGGATTGCCGGCAAGACTGCTGCAGAGGCAATCTCAAAAAACGACACGTCAGAAAAAGCACTGATTTCATACGAGCAGATGTGGAAAAAGGCAATTTTATCAAAGATAAGTTCTGCATCCAGAGTCCAGAGCAGGTGGCTTGGCCTATCGGATTCCGAGTGGGACAGAGAACTGGAAATAATAGGGGAGCTTGATATTGACGAGTTTTTGGATTTCATCAAGGCAGAGTTTGGCCTTGCCAGCATGGCAAGACTTGCCATGCATCACCCAAAGTTGGCAGTGCGGCAGCTTTTCAGCATCGTCAGGGACGCAGCAAAAAGAAATTGAACCAGACGCATCGGTTGTGTAAATTAACACTAGCCCAATCTTTTGTAAATTTTGCTTCAATGACCATGCGCACTGCATTATCAGTTTGTTTTTTCTATGGTCACAATTACTCTGCAGTCTCCGAACCGCAGTCGAAAAAGACCAGAGCCTTCCAATTTTTTACATATGATACCAGGGTTTTTATTGTTTTAGTTTTGCCTCTACGAGTTTTTGGACTTCCGGAGGCAGTTTGTCAAACTTGAATACTCTGGCGTGGAGGCCACAGATGATCTGGCCCAGTCAGAAACTTGTTCTCTACGTGAGGGGCAAACATATTCTTGATTTTTCCTGCCTGTGCCATCAGAGGAATCCAGCTTTGCCTAGTTTAATAATTCTTATGACAGGAAATGTTATGCGCGTATTCTTTCGATCTGAATGCCATCAATACTATCAAATTCTGGGTCTGGGCCGGTGATCAACCTTGACTTGAAAATTTTTGCTGTTGCGACAGCAAATGCGTCCGCCAACGATAACGAATGGTTTGCCTTTAGTATGGCAGCTTCTTTCCACAAACCATTATCATTTACCGGCACTATTCTGACTCCAAAGCTTCGGATGTTTCTTTCTTTGTCATCCGCTATCTTTCCGTCCTTTCTGCTAAGAACATAGTATAGTTCGGCAAGATTGACTACGTTCATGTATCCTTTTATCTTCCCATCAAGAACCTGTTTGAACAGGCCTGCAACATGTTCTGCGCCTTTTTCCTCCAGGTAGAGGATGAGCATGGCCTGAGTATCAAATACCACATTCATGGGCTATTTCCCATGTCTTTTTTCCTTCTTGATTTCCTCAGATCTTGCATCCCCAATGAGTTGTCGAGAGGTTTTGCCCCTAAAGAGCTCTTTAAGTGAGCCCTTTTCTGTCAGGGGATCCGGAACAGGTTTTAAGAGGACGCCGTCTTTGGTATCAATCGCAAGAACCTTCCTTGTTATTTTGTGCTTGTCTCGTAACTCTTTTGGTATGGTGGCTTGCCCTTTTTTTGTGACTGTGACTAGAGTCTCGGTCATAAATGGTAATACTAACGCAGTTGTAATACATAAGTATTATGTATTACTTGGACATGCTTACAATTACAAAAGGCAGCCAGATTTACTTCATTATCTCTTTTGTCTGGGTGATTGGCCCCCGGTCTGCGCCGTTTAACTAGACGCATCGATTGTGTAAATTAACACTAGTCCAATCTTTTGTAAATTTTGCTTCAATGACCATGCGCACTATATTATCAGTTTGTTTTTTCTAGTCATAATTAGTCTCCGAGCCGCAGTCGAAAAAGACCAGATCCTTCCAATTTTTTACATATGAAATGGCTCTTTTGATATTACCCTGGAAACTATGTTTTCAGGTTTTGTGGCATGGCGTGATTCGGACCTCGCTACACGAACACCTCATGATATAGGATACCAAACCATGATTGCAATGCATAAATGCAATACATTTATGAATGTCAAATTGTAATACATAATGTATGAACAGCACGAGCATCAGTATCAGAATAAGCAAGGAGATGAGAGAGCGGATGAAAGGAATTGAGATTGACTGGTCCAAATACATTCGAGATGCCATAGAGCAGAAAATAAGGAATGGCAGGAGAATTCAGGCTGCCCGCTCTATGGACGAAATAAGAAAAAAGACAAAGCATGGAAGTTTTGATAGTACCGGCTCCGTTAGGGAGGATCGTGATGCTTGAGGCTTGTTCTGGATGCAAGCGTTGCTGCAAAATGGTTTTCAAATGAGGATCTAACAGACAGGGCAGTAAGAGTGAGAGATGCGTTTTTAGACGGCAGGATAGAGCTTTGTGCACCACAACATATTGTGTATGAGGTTGGAAATTCTGTATGGAAGAATAAGAGTCTGGGTCCTGACGATAGCATTAGGGCAATAGAATCGCTTCTTGCAATTGAGATAGAGCTAATAATGCTTGATCCCAAGTCCGCTGGTCAGGCCATGAAACTTGCAAGGGATCTCAATGTAACATATTATGATGCCATATATGTCCAGATATCGGTAATGCGTAAAATCCCGTTACTTACGGCCGATGCGAGGCTCTTTAATGCAGCTAAAAATGCAATACATTTGAAAGAATATACAGTTTAGCGATTTTGTTGAGCCAAAGAGCTGGATTCAAGATCGTCTTGGTGACATTCACATGCAAATGACTACATTATCTCTTTTGTCTGGGTGATTGGCCCCTGGTCTGCGCCGTTTACTATCGCGCTGATCTGGTCTCCTCCAAGCTGGATTGCACGCAGTGAATTGACCCTGTCTTCGGTGTGGCTGATCTGGAGGAATACGTTGAGGTCGTCGTTGGAATCTGCTCTTCCATATCTGTCTGGGAATGCTATTGTGGTCACAAACTGGCCAGATATTCCAAGTTCCTGCTCTGCGAACCTGTCTGGTACGGTCTGGACCATCACGTAGTGGTTCAGGTTTTCTTTGGTGTTCTTGTTGACCAGATCTATGTTGGTGTCCAGGAAGTCTTGCACTATTTGTGGCGTCTCTATTATTTCTGCATCAGCATTTGTTCTGATGCTTGTCTTTTGAGCCACTCGCATGGGTTCAGACGACGGGATGTCTATTTCTGCCGAGTTGGGCAGGGTTGCCTTCTTGCCGTTGGCACCCACAAGAATTGAGATTTTGTCTCCACCAAGTTCGACTCCTCGCATCGAGTTGACCCTGTCTTCGGTGTGGCTAATCTGGAGGAATACGTTTGCGTTGTTGTTGGAGTCGTCTCTTCCGAACCTGTCCTGCATGGCAATGGTGGTTATGAGCTGTCCCTTTATTCCCAGGACCTTGTCTGCATAGCGGTCTGGGCCGGTCTTTATCGTCTGGAAGTTAACAAGCTTGGAGCCGGTCATTTCGTTTGTTATGGAGACGAATTTGTCCGCAAAGTCTTGTACTGACCTGGGGGTTTCGAATGTAAACAGATCAGAGATTATCTTGTCTGTGGGTGTCTTCTTTTCTACTTTTGGCAGGGGTTTGAGGTCTGGGGCTGGCTTTGGTGCAGCTTTTGGTGTGTCTTTGGTTACCACTACCGTGCCATCGCATCCTTTGATGTTGATGGTTTTCTTTGTGCTTATTCCGTCACGGGCTTTGATGTTGTCTACCTGAACCACAAAGAACTTGTCATCTGAGGATAACGGCACTGTAAAGATTA
>SBBK01000113.1 GCA_005240025.1 archaeon | reverse complement strand
TCTGTCACCCTGCCGATGACCGAACAATTGACGCGGAATTTTTTGCAGATTTGTGAAAGCCGGACCAGCTTTTTGCGGTCGGTAATTATCAGCATTCTTTCCTGGGACTCGGATGTCATTATTTCAGTCGGAGTCATGTTTTGTTCCCTTGTGTGAACCAGGTTTACGTCGAGTTCTATTCCAATGCCAAGGGCATCTGCAGTCTCAGATATTGCGCATGAAAGCCCGCCACCTCCCAGGTCCTTTACTGCCTTGATGCAGCCCTCGTTTCTTGCCTCAAGGGTTGCCTCAATTATGAGCTTTTCAATAAACGGGTCTGGAATTTGTACCGCAGAACGGTCCTCAGATTCTAGCGAGTCTGATGCAAACTGGGAGCCCCCGATTCCGTCCCTGCCTGTAGAGCCACCCATCAACACCACGATGTCACCTTTGTCTGCGTGGTTTTTGATGAGGTTTTCTTTTTTGCCAAACCCCACCGAGGCCACATCGACAAGGGCATAGCCTGCATAACATTTGTCAAACTCAACTTCGCCACCCACGGTAGGTATGCCAAGGCAGTTGCCATAGTCGGCTATCCCCGTCACTGCGTTTTTGAAAAGCCACCGTGCATGCGAATCTTTTTCTATGTTACCAAAGCGCAGCCCATTCAAAATTGCAATAGGTCTTGTCCCTGCAGAAAGAATATCCCTGATGACGCCACCCACCCCTGTAGCCGCGCCCCCGTATGGCTCAATTGCCGAAGGATGGTTGTGGCTTTCAATATGTACGGTGACCACATATCCGTCTCCTACATCCAGAACTCCGGAATCAAATCCTTTTTCTTGGATTACGCGGGGCCCTGTTGTAGGGAGTATCTTTAGGTGTTTTTTTGAGGACTTGTAGGAACAGTGCTCAGACCATTCGGCTGCAACGATGTGAGTTTCCGTTTCGTTTGGACTGCGGCCGATTTTTTTTATCAGATACTGGAGCTCCTGTGGCTGCAGGCTCATCTTTTTGCACCAACTGTGGCTATGAGTGATTCAAAAATCAGCGATGACGGTTTTGGGTCCTGGGGGTTTACCTCGGCTTCCACTGCACGCTCCGGGTGCGGCATCATGCCTACGACGTTTCCGTCCTTGTTGCAGATTCCCGCAATATCAAAAACAGAGTCGTTGATGTTTTGCCCGTACCGAAACACGATCTGGTTGTTTTTCTTCAGGGTTTCAAGTGTGGGTTTGTCCACATAGTATCTGCCCTCGCCGTTTGCTATCGGGATTGGGATTTTTTGCCCTATCTTGAACTGGGCGGTAAACGGGGTCCTGTTGTTTTCGACAGTGAGTTCGGTCCACCTGCACATAAAGTTGAGCGATGTGTTTTTTAGCAGAACGCCCGGCAGGAGCTGGGCTTCGACAAGTATCTGAAATCCGTTGCAGACGCCCAAAACCGGCATTCCCCTGTCTGCCATTTTTTTTACATCGGCAATAACCGGGCTGTGCGCCGCTATGACTCCGGCCCTGAGTCTGTCTCCATATGAAAATCCTCCCGGAAGTATTATTGCGTCCAAGTTTTTTGGCAGCCGGTCTTCATGCCAGAAATACCTGGCATCAAGCTTGAAGACATCCCTGAGGACGTGATACATGTCCCGATCGCAGTTGCTGCCCGGAAATACAATGACGCCGACCCTCACAGCTAAATTTGTGCGGTGGCGTTATTAAATCATAATCCGGCCCAAATCTTTTTTAGCTGCAGAAAATCCACCACAAAACATGGGATATGTAAGAGACATCATGAACAAGCACGTAACCACAATATCAAAGGACGCGACCTGCCTTGAGGCGGCATTGTTGCTGAAGGAAAAAGACATCAGTTTTCTGGTAGTGACAGACGGGCAAAATCCGATCGGCATAGTAACCGAGGCGGACTTTGTGCGAAAGCTGGTGGCCACCGACAGGGTAGCGTCCGGGCTCAAAGTGGCAGACATAATGTCTCCCAAATTCCGCTGGGTTGAACCAACCACGCTGATTGAGGACGCCGTTCAAAGGATGCTAAACAACAAGATCCGCAGACTGATCGTGCTGGAAGAAGGAAAGCTTGCTGGGGTAATTACCCAAACAGACCTTACTGCGTACTTGAGGAGTAAGCTGTTGATCGATGAAACCGTCAAAACCATCGGGTCCGACTAGCGCGGATCTACTGCAAATGTGACCTTGCTTGCAATCGGGTTGTAGATTCGGAGATCGTCGCAGATTTTTTTTACTGACAACTCGGCAGATTTTGCAGTTTTTGCATTTACCTGAAACCGGAGCATTTTGGCTGAACGGATTTTTTTTACGTCGCGGTGATCGCCTTTTAGTACCAAGTCATTTAGGATTGTCTGGCCTTCAGGGTCGCTCATTCCCGGCTTGTTTTCAATTATCACCTGAACTTCAAAAAGCGGCACGACGCTTGTGAGGGTTTGGCCCAATATATTCCAAAATCCAGGAAGGACGTGCTATGAATTTATAGACCGTCATTTTAGTCCAAGAAATGAGATACCGGTACTGGAAGCTTACTGCGGACGAGGTTTCAAAATCAATCTACGATCAAAACAGGGTCCTGAACTGGGAGATAAAGGGCGCAAGACAGCCGGAAGACTCGGCAGTCTTTGTCGGAGTTTTTTTGTACAGGCGGGGAACCCCGTTGGACTATACCCAGATCAAGGGGATTGTGTTTTATCACAACAATGTAGAAAAATCCGAGGTAAGCCAGGTGACCAGATTCCTGAGGGAGAAATTTGGTGGAAGCGAAATTGAGAAAGGCAGCAGGATTTTTCTGGAAGGCTCAAGAGAGATCTATTCAGGCAAGGACATTGGCCAGCTCGCAAAGGAGTTGGAAACAAGATTCCACCTGAAGGCAACCATCTCAATTGAATTTGAGGGCATTGGCGAGGAAGAGCGAAGAAAATCTGGCCTGGCCGATGCAAAACTGCTTCCAATCCCGGGCAAACATTAGCGCCAATTTTCGCAACCTAAATAGAGATTGTCGCATCAGGATATTTGATGTCGGAACTGGACGGAATCTATGCGCATTTGGGCGAGCTTCGCGCAAGAATTACAAGAATAGTAATCGCAGTTGGGATTATTGTGGTTTTCATGCTGACATTTAGAGCCGAGCAGTTTGATGGGACGGTGTTGTATTATCCGGTTCCGGATCCGCTTCACAACCTGGCAGCCCAGATTACGGACCACATGAGACGAACCCTTGTGCCTGCAGATGTCCAGCTGATACAGACAGCGCCCGGCCAGGCATTTTATGCGCAGGTCTACATCGCGGCCCTTGCAGGCATTGTTCTCTCGATGCCCATAATAGTCAGGGAGCTTACCGCATTTATCAGGCCGGCACTTTCCGAAATCGAGGTAAGCTCGGTCAGAACGGTTGCCGTTCCGGCGATAATTCTTTTTGTGGCAGGTACCGCGTTTTCATATCTGGTGGTAATACCGTTTATGCTGAACTTTTTGTACCAGTATGGCGAGTCTGCAGGGCTTGTCACGTTTTTGAACGTGGTGGACTTTGTCACCTTTGTTTTGCAGTTTTTGCTTGCGTTTGGTGTCGCGTTCCAGCTTCCCCTCATCATGTATGCTGCCACGGTGTCTGGCCTGACAGATGCCAGATTTTGGCGAAAAAACATCCGATATGCAATTGTCGCACTGGTAATAATTGGCGCAGCAGTTACGCCAGACGGGAGTGGTGTAACAATGTGGTTCATTTCCGGACCAATGATCGGGCTCTATCTTGCAGGCATGATGCTGCTGGAAAGACACGGGCGCAAAAAGACTAGATGATGCGCTGATTCTAAAACACTTAAATCTAATCTGACACCCATAATTATCAAATGCTCACAAACGTTGCCAACTTTATTGCCGGTCAGGAATGGATATTCATCATCATAATTGCAGGCATTCTGATTTTTGGCGCAAAAAAGATTCCAGAACTTGCCAGGACCCTGGGCAAATCCAGAACAGAATATGAAAAAGGCAAGGTCGAGGCAGAAAAAGAGCTCAAGGACCTAAAAGAAAAGAAGGACTAGCTTTCGGCGATTTTTGCAAATTACAAATGACTCTTGTCAGAATTGTGTCAATCCTTTCCATAGACTGATTTGTGATCACACACGCGCAAAAAAACGATCGTGTTTGTCTGGTAATTGATGTCATATATGATTCGGTCATTCCTGCCAAGCTCGTATGCAAAAACTCTGAGATTTACTTTGTATTCACCAAGATCTGCAGGATTTGCTACCTTTGACAACTCGAAGATGGCCCCGTTGATAGCACTTTGTCTTGTTTATCAAGTAGTTTGTACTGTCTTTTGAATTGTGGTCTTTTTTCCAGGTTCCACATCATCTTTGAAGGTCTGCAATGAATTCTTCTGGCGTCTTGAAGACTTTGCCCCTACTTTTTCGTGCCAGTTTGATGTCACGTATTTCGTCTTCAGTAAGGGGGGCGACCTGAATTTCGTTTTAGACAACTGTTTTTTCTTGCACCGGCCCACCTAATAGTATTTTCGTTATACCCTAGTACGCATAATTTACGACTCGGCGATTTTTGCAAATTCGGCAATCATTTCATCAAAATCAGACGCGGTCTTTTTTGGAATAATGCTTGCCAGTCTGCCCAGGCGAATCTCTGCGTCGATAATGACTCTGGTGCCTTGCGGTGTCTTTTCGTACCTTTCCACGATGCGGGTTCCCTTTGCATTGCCCCCTATCACGTACACTTCGTGAAGCTCTGGGTATTTCGTTACATGCTTTGTCATCATTACAAGTTTCCTGTCACCAAGATTCATGTGTTCTTCGACCACCGCCACATCTTCGCGCACAGAGCGAACCTTGATTGATGGAAAATATCTCGGCATGGTTTTGTCATAGTTGGCATAGTTTGCCATCACATCAAAGACGTGCTGCCTTTCGGCGTTGAGCGTTTTTTCGATGTGGATTTTTGTCATGTGCCCCAGCGCCTGTAGAGGTCGTGGTCTATTTGAAACTGGTCCAGGCATTTTCCCACGGTGTGATCAATTATCTGTTCAATTGATGTTGGCTTTGTGTAGAATCCGGGAACCGGGGGCAGGATCACAACACCGAGCCTTGCAAGCTTGAGCATGTTTTCCAGGTTTATTGCGGTGAGTGGAGTTTCCCTTGGAACCAGGACCAGCTTGCGCGACTCCTTTAGCGTCACACCGGCTGCCCTTGCCACAAGGGTTTCATCATACCCGTTTGCTATGGCCGAAAGGGTCTTCATACTGCAGGGAATTACCATCATACCGTCAGTCCTGTATGTGCCACTTGAGATTCCAGCAGCCAGATTTGCGTCATCTGATACGGTAGTTGCCAGGTTTTTCAAATTGTCAAGCTTGTAGCTCGTCTCAAGTGCAAGACATTTTTTTGCCCATTCAGTTATCACAAGGTGCGTTTCTACTCCCGCCTTCTTTAGGACCTCCAGCATCCGGATGCCGTAAATTACGCCGGTACTGCCAGTCATTCCTATCACCAGTTTCAATGCAGATATTGCCAGACGTGGTTATTTTAATCTGCCACGGGTTTGCGTGCCAGCAACTGTGATTATATTACCTGTACTTGAAGGCAGATCGTTGATAAAAAGGACCGAGATTCAGAAAATAGCTCAAAATTATTCTGACTTTAGGATTGGCGTCCTTGGCAGCCACTCGGCCCTTGAGATAATGGACGGTGCAAAAGACGAAGGTCTGCAGACGGTAGTGATATGTCAAAAAGGCCGTGACGTTCCTTACCGCCGCTTCAAAAGAATTGCAGACGAGATAATCGTAGTGGATAATTTTAAAGAGATGGCATCGCAAAAAATGCAGAAACGTTTTGTCAACACCAACACAATAATCATCCCGCACCGGGCGCTCACTGCATATCTTGGATATGATACCATTGAAAACAGGTTCATGGTGCCAATTTTTGGAAACAGGGCGTTGTTTCAGGCAGAGGAGCGCAGCTACGCAAAAAACCAGTACCACCTTTTGGAAAAGGCGCGGATCAGACATCCAAAGCTTTTCAAAAACCCCCGCAAAATAGACAGGCCGGTGATTGTCAAGGTGCAGGAAAAATCAAGAAGGCTTGAGCGGGCGTTCTTTACCGCATCCTCATATGATGACTATGCAAAAAAATCCCAGGACAGAATAAAAAAGGGAATAATCAGAGCCCAGGACCTCAAAAAAGCAAGCATCGAGGAACTGGTGATTGGTACATACATGAACTTTAACTATTTTTACACGCCCATTTCCGAGCAGGTTGATTTCATCGGCAT
>SBBK01000103.1 GCA_005240025.1 archaeon | reverse complement strand
CTACCAGACCAGATATTATCTTTGAATAATTAAAGAAACTTTGTTGTTAAGACAATTCTCGCAAAAAAGCATTCTTATGAGCATTGGCTTGGTGTTAATGGCATCGGGTTTTGCATCATACGTCCTTATTGAAATCTCTGCAAATTATGATGATTTTGCCAAATGTCTGAATGACAAGGGACTCAAGTTGTATGGAGCGTCTTGGTGTCCGCACTGCCAGCAACAAAGAGAAATCTTTGGTGCATCTCAGAAATATCTGGACTACGTAGAGTGCTCAACACAGGATGGAAAATCACAGACTGCCATATGCAAAGACAGCAACATCACTAGTTACCCCACATGGGAGCTGGTAGACGGGACAAGGCTTGTCGGCACGCAGTCACTGGCAAAGTTGTCTGAGATTTCGGGTTGTAATATGAATAACAGATAGATACAAAAACAATTACAGAATTTGATATAAAAAAAGAATAAAGGTTTATTCTTCGTGTCCGTGCTCTTCCATTGGCATTATCTCGTTTACACCAATCACAACAGTAGAAGTTGATAGCGTTCTGATCGGCTTGTCTGTTGGATTGTGTATTGCAATGTCTGTGATGATTTGTTCATCTCCATTGTGTGTTGATTCCAAGTCAACATGATACAAGCAATACTTCCCTGGCTCTGAGAGCTCGTCGATTATTTCCAATTCTGCTGCATTTAGATCTGGCGCTGCGCCGATCATAATATGCAGTGGTGTTTCGGAATCTGTATCGCATGGAAGCTTGGCTGCAACATGACCGTTCATTATCATGTATGGTGTTGAATCATACAAGTGTATGTAGTCGTCTGGCTGTATTGTTCTGATTCCAAGCAAAACAGTGACAGAGTCTCTAACCACCGTAGTCTCCATGTGAGATTCT
The DNA here is from genome assembly GCA_005240025.1 of archaeon. Classification (GTDB taxonomy): domain Archaea; phylum Thermoproteota; class Nitrososphaeria; order Nitrososphaerales; family Nitrosopumilaceae; genus Nitrosotenuis. The sequence continues at coordinate 1,926 of SBBK01000103.1, read as the reverse complement.
TCTGAATCTGTTTGAGCACTTGCTGTCGTGGAGACAATACCTATGGAAAATGCCCCACAAAGTACTATTGCTGCTATTGAGATTTTGATTTTATCAAATTGCATTAGAGGTTATACTTGAATTTTTTAATTATCAGTTTTGGTAGAACTGACAAATATGTTTTGGGTTTGTACCAATTTTCTTATTATCTGGAATGAGGAAATATACCATCAACGATATCAATGAGAAATTAGCGTACTGTAACGTAATTTGGTGCTCATTGTTGGTTTCTCATTGATTCTTTTTCTAAATCTAGACTAAAAATGCTTTATTCCCCAGTGTAAGGGAACAAGTGGATTTTCATGCTACCATAGTCGTAAATGGTGCCAAATCCATCTAGTTTTAGATGAACTACTGTTGATTTACTCCATCCACCGTCGATTATGGTTGCTCCAGCTAAATTACCACCGCCTCCAACAAGAACCAATTTTTGTGATATTGGATTTGCAGAAGTTCCTATCTGTTTTACTGAAACTACGACTTCATTGTCAGATGCCGCATCTACTGTTGCGACCCTGATGCCACGCACTGAGCTTGCGGTGTCATATGCTGGCTCACAATAGTGTGGTGGCATGCCTCCTGCAGGATGGCACATTTGTTGAACATATCCTGGAATTTGCCCTCCCGATCCACCCGTATGACCCATTCCAGACATTCCTGACATTCCACCCATACTACCCATGCCGTGACCCATCTGGGCGATCGCATTGGATGAAACCAATGATATTGAAGTGGCAATAAAAACACCGACCACTATTCCAATAATAATATGTCTTAATTGCGGCTGCCTAGAAATCATCAACAATAAAGCAGAAATCATGCACATCCTGTGACAGTTGTAAGCCAGCACACGGTACAGCAACTCCCTTTCTTTCATGGAATAATCGTATGATCTGACCTCGGATCCAAACTTGCGTTTTATGACAGAAAATATGGTCTCACATTTGTTGCGCTGGTGGTACAGCGTATCATCAAACTTCCTTCTCATCTCTTTTCTGTACCTGCCCTTAGTGCACCCTATGGTGTCACTCTTCTTCCTGACAGGAATCATTGAGAGAACCTCATGCTGCCGTATCATCTGGTGTACCCATTCCGCATCGTACCCCCTGTCCAGAACAAATATCCAGGGAGTCGCAACAGACACGAGCTCTTCTAATATAGTGGGAAAATGCTTGATCTCATGGCCTGTAGCGTCGTGCCGTATCACAACTGAGATGACCAGCTGCGTTACCATGTCCGAGCCTGCAGAGAGTTTTGTGTACGAGTGCGCAAGACAGGAGCGGTATGTGTAGTAGGAAGCCGCATGCCCGTCCTCAAATCCTGTGGCATCGGCGCCTGCAAATATTTTTCCGGGGCACACGATTCCGATGAACCGTCCTATTGCAAGATGCAGCAAGACGGCACTCAGCCTTGCCGCCGCCTTTTGCAGTGTGGTAAAATGTGGGATGGTCCTGATGCCAAGCATCTGTACAACCCCTGTTGTAACTTCGAGCCATTCCACAAACGACTCGTAGCTTTTTGACTCGTACTGCCTAAGAACCAGCATGATTACATGTTGGTGTACAGAAAATACATGCTTCGATTTGGAATGCAAAAAAAGCGGAACATGCATTTTCTTGAGAATCTGGCGCATGAGTGATACCATGCGCTGGTATTTGTTTTTCATGGGTGTCGTAAGGCATTCTGAGATCTTGATCTATCGGTATTGCATGATCTACAAAATGGTAAAAATCAGATGATTTCTAGGCAGCCCAAATAGACATACTAAAACAATTAAAATCATTCATTTTGTGCCTAGAGATAATTAATTAAAACACATTCTTTTTTTAGTTATAATAAATCAGGAATAAAATATAGTATTTAATTATATTATTTATCGTATTATTT
>SBBK01000216.1 GCA_005240025.1 archaeon | reverse complement strand
GCAGTAAACCATCGACTCTCAGGCCATACACTGGTATGGATCTAGCTTGCGCTAGGGAAAAGATTTCGTATAACGTCTAGGGAGCCGTGATCCTTGTTTTGCTTTGCCTGTCAACTCTTGGAAACAATCCAGAACTGTCATTTGCCAGAATTTTTCCTGAATTTTTTTGAAACTGTGCTGTCTTGCCCATGCAAAGGCGGACCTGACAATTCTCTGGCAGCCCTTGCGGGTCGTCTTTCTTATGGCAATTGCCGCGTCGTCGGATATCTTGAACTCGATTCCAGCGTACAATCCTTCGGTTGCCTCCCTAAAACAGACAAAGTCGAGTTTTTTGTCAGGCGAGAGCCTATCATAGGTTTTGATGGGCCTGATGTTGGAATATAGCTCAAACTTTTGACGAATCGTGACAGCAACGCTTCGGGGGGCGTTTGGCCTTGGGATGGTGGTGGTTGGTCCCTTGTAGCAGGCGTCGCTTTCCTCAAGCAATTTCATTGTGGAATCTGGAATGTATGTGGCACCGCCGTGCTTTTCCCACTGCTCAGAGCCGGCATCGCACAGAATCAGCTCGGTTTGCGTATTGCATGACTTTAAGACGTGCAACATGGCATCGACGAGCTCGGGTCCTGTGCCGTCTCCACGTATGATTGCAGACTGCTTTGCCAAAACAGCGTTGCTTTAGATCCAGTATATTTAACTCTAACTAGAAAAATTTGCAATTTTTGAAAAACTCAAAATGACAAAATCACATTTCAGAAGACTAAAGTATTGCGTTTCTGCCCGGGATGATATGATGATTGTTCAGCTGTCAGACATTCATGTCGGCTCACAATTCCAGGATTCTGTGTTTGAAAAGGTAATCTCCGAGGTAAATACGCTAAAACCGGACGCAGTGATTGTGACTGGCGATCTTACAAATGAGGGCCTTGCAAAGGAATACGTAAAATGCAGAAAACTCCTTGATCGACTTGAGACAGGAAAAATAATCACGATTTCTGGCAACCATGACTACAGGAACACGGGATATTTGATGTTCAAAAAATACTTTCCATTTGAGACGGTAAACGAGCTTGGGGGTGATGTCGTAGTGGTGACACTTGGCACTGCAAGGCCAGACAGGGATGAGGGCGAGGTTGGATACCGTCAAAATCTGTGGCTTGAGAGAACGATGCAAAAACACGAAGGCAAGGTAAAGATTTTGGCAATGCACCACCACCTGGTTGGCATCCCAGATACGGGCTCGGCCCGAGTCGAGGTAATTGACGCAGGCGATGTTTTGCGGACTATATTGGCAACAAAGGTGCACCTGGTTTTGTGCGGTCACAAGCACAGGCCCTGGATCTGGAATTTCAGGGATCTCTCAATAGTGAATGCGGGAACTGCCTCATCTGAGAGAATGCGGGGATTTTTTGAAAACACATACAATATTATCACGATAAAAAACAAAAAAGTCCACGTTGACCTCAAAATTGTGGGTGGAAAAAAGATTCCGCTGCAAAGCATAGTGGACAATTACACAAGATCCACTGAAGAGTGAATTTATTTACTGAGTGAACACAGCAACCCTTGAGCGGGGGTCGCCTAGCCTGGTAGGGCGTGGGATTGCTAATCCCATGTCCGTAAGGACGCGTGGGTTCAAATCCCATCCCCCGCGCTTTTCTGACGGGATAATAGTTGGAACCTAAGATTTTGCACTTTTCCCTTCAAAAACGATACAGGCTATCGCCACAGTAACGATAACACTTAATTAATTGACAGTCATTCTTAAAATGTGAATTTTTCAGATGGGTCTTGGTGTAATTCGAAGATCTTTTGGTAGAATTTTTGTAAACTTATCACGTACTGAAGCATACTCTCTCGCAAAAAAGATTATCACTGAATTAAAATTTGAGATAAAAGAGGAAAACCCATCCAAATTCTATTTTGAAGGAAAAACCAAACTCAGTTGGACTAAAAATAAATTTGCTGAAAAATTCTTCATTTTAGTAAAAAATGGAAATGCACAAAGTGTGATTGACATTTATTATAATGGATATGGACTAACTGGGCCTGATTCTAAAGTACTCATAACCCCATTTTACAAAAAGTTAAGGGAAAAAACCGTGACAAATCTAGATTTAGAGACCTGTCTTATGGATATCGAAGAAGAAAACATCATAAAATCAGTTGATGAAGTTGTATATCCTGATACGTCCTCATCTACACAAAAGAGAGAAATCTCAGGCAATAACTCAAACCAAGACTCAGTAATTGATGATCCCCCACAAACTTTAGTACAACCAATTCCAATCAGTTCTATGTCTTCAGATGGTATCATATCAATCGAGCAAATGAAACATGAGATTGGTCTAAAACATGACCAGTTCAAAGCACAATGGGATAAAAATGGCGTCATCCAATTCAAAAATCAACACATAGCCATACTACAAAGAGCTTTTGGAGCTCAAGTTCAATTCATAATCGCATATGATCAACTAACAAAAGAAGGTTACCAACTCATGGCAATAGACGAGGGGAAATCTGGCAGTGATGCAACTGGTGGCTTTACAGGTGGAGTCAACTCATACTATTATTTCCAAAAGATGGAATACGTGAGATAGTGAAGTATTTTCTAATTATATTTTCATTACTGCTATTTGAAACGGTTCTTTCTAATAATGCTTCAGCTCAAACCATAGGTGATGTAATCAAGCCTAAAGTTGATCGCGAATTAGCATCAGAAGAAAATAAGATTCCCGGTAAGGCAGTAATTTGTTTATTCCAATACAAATTGGTCTGGAAATGTAGCGCATGGTGACGGTTCGTCATCAACAAAAGATGGATTTGGAGATGCAAAGTTTGTAGTAAGATGTGGCGCCTCCAATCCTACTGTATAAAATTTACCACCCAGACAAAATCTTTATTCACTGTTCACACTGTCATACAATGCTATGTATGGTGCTGGCGTCCTGCTTGCCATTGTATTACTCATTTCATCTGTCACAGCATTTGCGCAAGGCACCGTCCACATTATCGCAGTAGAGCCAAACCCGGCGGGTGCGGACGCTACAAACGAGTGGATAAAACTATACAACTCTAACAATAATTCAGTTAATCTTTCTGGATGGTCAATCAGAACGGGGGATGGAAAAACATATCAAATCAATAATGTCGCAATACCAGCATGTGGCGAAATTAAAATTATTTTTCCAGGCCAGTTCCTTGACAATCAGGAAGAAACGATCTCACTGCTTGATGCAAACCAAAATGTGATGGATCAAACCCCTTCCATCGTGGATACCGATAATGATGACGCCACATGGGAGACGACTTACCCAACATGCGGCACCACAACTACGCCTGCTCCAGTACCAGCTATCACAAATCAAAACAGCCTCCTGACCGCAGTATTTGTTGATCTTGGAACAAAGGGCGAATCAATTCTGATTATCTACCCAAATGGGAAAACAATGCTCATCGATGGCGGAATGCCAGGCGCGTACTCTAAACTCAAATCCACACTAAAGCAGTACAATATATCTGATATTGACGCAATGGTTGGGACGCATGCAGACCAAGACCATATTGCAGGACTAACCAAAATCCTGCAGGACTCTGATTTCGCAGTACAGCAGGTGTTAATATCGCACGTTCCAAGCAATACCGATACCTATCAAAACTTTCTCGCAGAAATCTCAGACAATGGCATGCAACCCCGGATAGTCTTTGATGGTTATGACATTGCACTTGATGACTCTGTCACATCAAAGATAATCAGTCCGCCGACAAATGGAATACCTGAGGCAGATCATGCAACTCTATCAAACTCTAACGCACTGGTCACTCTGCTAGAATATGGTGACGTGTCATTTCTCTTTACTTCAGACGCATCACTTACCACCGAAGATTATATTGTTCAAAATCACCCAACCGACATCGACATCATGAACAGCCCTCATCATGGTTCCAAATATTCAAGTACTGACGCATTTCTTGATGTTACCACCCCCAGGCTGGCTGTGTTCTCGGCAGACCAAAACAACATGTATGACCATCCGGACAAACAAATCATATCAAAATATGACAGTAAAAACATAACTCACTATCAGACAGGTCTTGACGGAAATATAGTGATTAAAACCGATGGAACGAGATGCTCTCTTTTCATCGAGGGCGTACCGGAGCAACCATGTTATTCCGGAATTCAGGCGATTCCGGAATTTCCCTTTGCCGCCCTCATGCTGTTGATTATAATGCCTGCCGCTGTCTTCGTTAAATTTACCTCGGGCATCTCAGGCAGATCAGTCTTTCTGTGAACTACCACCCAACAAGTTGAGTGACCTCTTCCTGCTTCAACGACCGAATTTCTGATCTCCGCAAGCCTGAATTCCCGTAGTTACTACGGTAGTCTGTCCGGCCCAATCCTGTTTCGGCTTTACATGGTATGAGGTACAGGCCAGTATCGTGGTCACGACGTTCTTTCACTTTGCCTAGCTCTAACATTGAAAGCATGTTTGGATTCGTTGGATTTAACAATTCTTTGTAGTTACCAGCTAACCGATTGTCAGGTGATTCGTCCACCGGATTTATCCGGTGGTCTTCTCGCCACTCGTTTGATAAAAAAGAGATTTTGTATTTGCCCTAGAAACCACACCTGAGTCATCAGCAACCCTAAAAGCACATTTCAAGGTGATGATTATGTGCTGCTTTTTTCGATACTTTTAGCAATAATTTACCTGTTCGTCATGAGTTCGGCACACGCAGAATCAATCTGCAACCCATACTTTACATATTATGATGAGTGCAGCACACAAATTTGCAGAGGTGGCCATGGCGGAACCGGGCCCGGAATGGATATTCTCTATTTCAATCCACAAACTAACGACTATGAGATCCCATCAGAATATCGTACTGGTGAGCAGTACCTTCTGAATGGTTTTATGCTAAATGACAATTATTGCAAAAAACCAATCGATGTCGGGGTAAAATATGACCAATACAAACTGAGCCCACAAAACTTTACGAACGCTTTTGAATATCTTGATCTAAAATTCACGTATCTGGTGCAAATAAACAGGCAAAGCGCAACTGAAAAACCAACCGCAGTTTATCTTGATTCGTTCGAGGGTGTAATAGAAGCAGGAGATAAAAAAACGCACACGTTCAAATGGATTCCAAAAGAAAAAGGCCAATACCTCATCGAACGATTCATCTGGTACGACACTAAAAATCCGATTGTACTGGCTCCAACACAATCAATACAGGTTCAAGTACATGACGATGTCAAAGGCGAGTCAGCAAATTCCTCACCGCGGCAGCAATTTGCGTCTGGAACACGCTGGTTTGATGTTGCTTGTACAGATGACCTGGTAATCGTCCTAAAGCTGAACGGCCTTCCAGCATGTGTTAGTTTTGATACTGCCACCACACTCTACAAAAGTGGATGGGCCCAAAGCATGGAAAACAAAGTCTGGTATGATTGGGCCAAAAAAGCATCCTTGCAATATTTTGATTCCAAAATCGCAAAAACGTACAATATACTGGATAATTCTACTCTGGCAAGTTTTGTTGCATCAAGAGAATCATTGCCTCCATTCATAACAATTCAGGTACAGTTTACCTCTGTCGATGCGGAAGAACAAAAGACAAACCACATTTTTTGGTTTGGTGTAAGCAGGGGAGACAACATCGACAAGATTTTAAAATTAAACAATGACGGCACGACCAAAAAAGAAATCCAAGTAGAAAGGTAAACATGTCAAAATATGCAATAATTCTGATAATCCTGGGAATTGTCGCAGTGTGTGGCACTTTGTTGTTTCTTATATCGACTGGCTTGATCTTTGCCCTCAACGGCGCACTGACTGGCTCTCACTGTGCATCTGTGGGAGTTGAGCGCCTCACCGACCGCGAGCTTGGCATCCGCCAGAGTTACAATGCCTCTGAGCCAATGCAATTTTTAGATCTTGACTACAATGATCTGCAAAAGATTCCAAAACTCCGGGAAGCAATAGACAAGGTTGGCAATAGAATAGAGTTCAACAAGCAGGGCTGGACGATTCTTTCTTATGGCGAAACAATATACTATTATGATTTTTTTACAGACAAATCACAACGACAACATGGCATCAAGTTAAACGAATGGTGGTTTGTAATAGAATATGGCGGCAAAACCTACGGCGTCAGTAATCTGATGGTTCCAGAGCCTCCACAAGAAATGCAGATATCTGTGGAGCAGGTTATTCACGTGCCTAGGCCCATCAAGGTGACAG
>SBBK01000189.1 GCA_005240025.1 archaeon | reverse complement strand
GGTTTGGGTTCCAGCTTGATTTCGGGTTTGGGTTCGGGTTTGGGTTCCAGCTTGATTTCGGGTTTGGGTTTTATTGATACATCTCCAAAGACCGTTTGCAAGAACAGATTTTTGTCAAATGGCTTAAGATCCGAATATTCCTGTCCCACTCCCACATACATTACTGGCTTCGATGTAATCTTGACTACAGATAGTGCGGCGCCACCCCTTGCATCAGCATCACTTTTTGTCAGTATTGCCCCATCAAACTCCACGTGCTGATAGAACTCTCTTGCTTGATTTACGGTATCATTGCCTGCAAGTGAGTCGCCGACAAAAATCTTCATATCTGGTTTAACGACCTTGGTGATCTTCTCAATTTGATCCATGAGATTTTTGCTTGTTTGCATTCGGCCAGCAGTGTCGATTAACACACAATCAACTTTGTGGGCTTTTGCATACAGCACAGCATCTCTCCCTACAGCGGCAGGGTCTGCCCCATAGTTTTGTGAAATCATTTTCAAGTTTAGCCTGTCAGCATGCTCTTTGAGTTGTTCTATAGCGCCTGCCCGGAATGTATCTGCAGCAGAGATTACAATCGAGTATTTGTTTTCCTTCAAGAGGTGTGCGAGCTTGGCAAGTGTCGTAGTCTTGCCAGTACCGTTGATGCCAACAAACAGGATAATAAATGGCTCGTTGGAGTTTTTTTTGATGTTGATTTTTGAAAATATATCCACTGTTCCGGCAGCATCAAACAGTGCCGAGATGTTTTGAATGAGGCTGTTTTTGACAAATTCTTCGATTCCTTTTTTTTCCACAGATGTTCCAATCAACTTTTGTTTCAGATCAGACTTGATAGAGTCAATCACTTCGGTTGCGACATCGGATTCCATCAGGGCGATTTCCAGCTGAAAAAGGACATCGTCGATATCAGATTCTTTCAGCTCCTTCTCGCTCAGGCTTTTGGCAACTGAGGAGAATGCATTGCGTAGTTTGTCAAACATCAAAACCACTTAGTGTTGTGATGGTTTTGCAGCGTGAATAATATTGTCCATTTCTTGCTTTAATTGCTCGAGTCGCATCATTGTTTGGTGTTTTTGTGCAGCCGTTTCATTTAGTGCCACCTGCATTTCTTTTATTCGCATCTCAAGATAATTAATCGCAGATTCGTGGTCTTTTTCCACCACAACCCCAGATCCCACCTCCAGCAATACCTTTTGATTCCCTTCCATTACGGCTCTGACATATGCCCCATGCCCTACAGGAATGAGGGCCGGTGACTCTTTGTTCTGAATTCCTCTAATCGAGTCTATGGAGGCCACGGCTTCACGAATTATTGCAATTATCGCCTCTTCTTTTTGATCAAGGCTTGCCGCATACGACTCTAGAATCTGCATCTGGTATAGAAATTGTTGTGCCTGCTCTTCATTCATTTACAAAAAAAGTATTTGAGTTGGCTATAAATGCATAGTGACTGGGATGGTCTCAAAAATTGGAAAAATCATAAAATCAAAATCTGCGTGGTCTTACCCGTACAGAAAAGAGCATCCCACAGACAGGCTCAAAGTCAGACCGATGTTGAATGCGAAAATCAAAGGAAGTAGAATTGTCGGTTTGGAGGCAAGAATCGAGGCGGGTCACGTACACCAATTGCACACACACAAAAACGAGTACGTTCTTGTATATTCCCTAAAAGGCAGATGCCTAGTTACTGTGGGCAAGAAAAGCAGGGTGGTTTTTCCCAATACGATGATCTTTATTCCACCAAATGTTCCACATAGATTCCACAACAAATTTCCTTCCGTGTGGGAGGGAGTGGCATTTGCTATCGGTACCAGATCTAAAATTAAAAATATTTGGATGGAATAGAGCTATATTGTTTTTGAGTAGCGTTTGTCTACTTCGTCCCAGTTTACAACATTCCACCATGCGGTCACATAGTCTGCTCTTTTGTTTTGGTATTTGAGATAGTATGCGTGCTCCCAGACATCAAGACCAAGTAGTGGAACAAGTCCCTCTGTTCTTGGGCTGGTTTGATTAGGCATTGATTTGTATTCGACGTTTTTCGATTTCGGATTGAATACCAGCCAACCCCAACCGCTTCCTTGTATTGCTGTGGTTTTTGCTGAAAACTGTTCTTTGAAGCCATTAAAGTCTCCAAATGCCTTTTTGATTGCGTCTGCTACTGCACCTCCGGGTTGGCCCCCGCCGTTTGCCCTCATGTTATTCCAAAACAGCCTGTGGTTGTCGTAGCCGCCACCGTGGAAGTTGATTGCTCCACGTACCGCCTCTGGCACCCCGTTCATGTTTCCAAGTACGTCCAGAAGATCCTTTGACTGAATACTCGGTGGGAGCTTGTCCCATGCGTCGTTGAGGCCGTTTGTATATGCCTGGTGGTGTTTTGTGTGATGGATTTCCATTGTTCTTGCGTCAATGTGTGGCTCTAATGCGTCGTAAGCATACGGTACTTCAGGAAGTGTGTATTTTCCCATGCAAGACATGGATTGTATTATAATTTAATGATTATGGGTTCTGTGTGAACAATGGGCGCTGTTTACCCCGATAATCACATAGTCGGATTTGTATCGTACGTCTTGAGAATCAGTCATAAAATGTAAGGATTATTTGTAATGTTTCGTACGGGAAATGAAATGAGGAGATTGTTAGTTTTCTGCCTTTGTTTAGCCGTCATTGGCTTTTTTCCGACTTCGCAAAAAATACAGCAAGAACCGGCATTGGAGATCCTCCTAGACAAAAGCGCAAAACATGTAGGTGTTCCTTATCCACACAGTCTGGGGTTTGAGGGCGACGGCATCAAAGTTGCTGTGATCGATACAGGCGTAGATTACAATCATCCGGATCTTTTTGGTTTTGGACCCAGTAGCAAAGTCATCGGTGGTTATGATTTTATTGAAAACGATGACTCGCCGCTCGATACCAACGGGCATGGTACCGAAGTAGCTGGCATAATTGCGGCAAACGGAAACCTAAAAGGAATTGCACCTAAGACAAAGATTTTGGCGTATCGGGTCTCAGATACAGGAAACGCAGTATCGTCGGATTTGATTATCAAGGCAGTTGAGCGCGCCATTGAAGATGACGTCGACATCATCAACATCAGCCTTGGCGTAAACAGAACCAATGACAGAATTGAGGATTCCATAAATCACGCAGTTAGAAAAGGCATAGTGGTGGTAGTTGCAGCCGGAAACGGCGGTCCTGACTTCAGAACCATAGGAAGTCCCGGTAAAGACCCCCACGCCATCACCGTCGGGGCCACATACAACAACATCACGGCAAGCCTTGTGGCCACCCTGCAGGTAGACGGCAAACGCATGCAGGCCCTGCCGATGGTTGGAACGGAGCAACTCACCGGTCCCATCATATCAGAAATTGTGTTTGGCAAGTATGGCCGTCAAGAAGATCTAAAAGACATTGGTGTGGCCGGAAAGATTTTGCTTGTTGAGCGAGGGAGTGACAGGGAGGGTGAGCTTGTGTATTTTTCGCAAAAGGAAAAAAATTCTGCAAGTTCGGGCGCCAGTGCACTAGTCGTATACAACAATGAGCCCGGTATGTTTTTAGGGGATCTTAGAAACAAGCTTGAAGGCTCGGACTATAAACCAAGTATTCCTGCAGTTTCCATCTCAAGGGAGGACGGCTTGGCACTGAAAACGCTTTTAGCAAACAAAACGGTTGGAGTCCTAAACACCTTTTATCATCCTGACTTTGTTTCGTTTTTTAGTTCACGCGGGCCAGTTTTTCCATTTTACATAAAGCCAAACCTTGTAGCTCCGGGGGTTTTCGTAAACACCACCACGGTGGATGGGAAATACAATCTTACAAGTGGCACCAGCTTTGCCGCACCGCATGTTTCTGGTGCAAGTGCAATATTGCTTCAAAAAAATCCAACACTTGGGCCGCAAGAGATTTCCGCCATCATTTCCACCACGTCCGACCCAATATCAGACACATTTGGGACTCCATTCCCACAAGAGATAAGCGGCACAGGCAGGTTGAATGTGACAAAAGCAATTGATGCGAACTTGGTAATTTTGCCCCCCTTTGGAATTTTTGATCTCTCACCATATACAAAAACCAGGACTGCAGCATTTGAGATAAAAACGCTGGATGGCAAAAAACCTCAAATCAAAGCAGGTTTTGAGTTTGATCAGAATATTGCCAAAATTGATTATTCGCTTGACGGTTCGGAATTGATGGTGACGGCAACTTTGACCAGTCAGAAAATCGGCCAGTACCAAGGAATGGTCATAGTTGATGACCAGAAAACCAGATACCACATCCCAATATTGATACGTGTCTCAGATGGTTCTATTGAGGCAACAGAAAACAATGGCAGGCTGGACTTTGCAATAGACTTGTCGAAGGCTTGGTCATATGCCAAGATCTCTGTTTTTAACGCGGATGCAAGGTTAGTCGATAGCATATCCATAACACCTTCAGGAAGCAAATCAATTTTGTTACATGACACCGGCACCTTCTGGGTTCAGGCCGAGATAAAAACCGAAAATGGCACTGTCAGTTTGTACAACACGGTGCGGGTCAATACCCCTGCAGAACCAAGCTTTGGCCTTGCAAGTGTCGGTTTGCCGGCGCAGCAGTTTATCATAGTTGTTGCGATAATTGTAATTGTGCTGATAGTGGGTCTCTACATCAGAAGATGATTTACGGCGTTGGTCCTGCGTCTACTATCTCTTGAGGAGCGTTTTTGAATTTCTTGAAATTGTCTACAAACATTTGCGCTAATTTTTTTGCGGAAAGCTCGTAGGTGTCCCTGTCCTGCCACGTTGTCTTTGGATCAAGCACCTCGGAGGGAACCCCTGGACACTCGGTTGGGACATCCAGGTTGAAAAGATCATCGTGTCTGTATTTTACAATGTTGAGTGCACCTGTGAGTGCCGCAGTGACCATTGCCCTGCTGTGTTTGATGCTAATTCGCTTTCCTATGCCATACGGGCCTCCAGACCAACCCGTGTTGATGAGGTACACAACAGTGTTGTGCTGTCGTATTTTGTTTCCCAAAAGTCCTGCGTAAACGGAGGCCGGTCGCGGCATGAAGGGAGCCCCAAAACACTCTGAGAACGTGGCTTTTGGTTCTTTTATCCCCCTTTCCGTTCCTGCCAGCTTGCTTGTGTATCCAGACATAAAGTGGTACATTGCCCCCTCCTTGGTCAGGCGTGAAAGTGGCGGCAAAACTCCAAGGGCATCTGCCGTAAGGAACACAATCACATGTGGATGGCCCCCCACACTGGGCATGATTGCGGCCGGAATGTAGTCCAGCGGGTATGCAGCCCTTGTGTTTTCGGTAAGTGAACCATCGTCGAAGTTTGGTTTCAGAGTTTGTTTGTCAATCACTACATTTTCCAGCACTGCCCCCGATCTGATTGCGTTCCAGATTTGTGGTTCTGATTCCTGGTTGAGGTTTATGCATTTTGCATAGCACCCGCCTTCAAAATTGAAAACACCCTTGTCTGACCAGCCGTGCTCGTCGTCGCCAATCAGCATTCTGTTCGAGTCCGCAGAAAGGGTTGTCTTGCCTGTACCGGAGAGGCCAAAAAAGAGTGCGGTGTCACCGCTTTGCCCTATGTTGGCAGAACAGTGCATCGGAAAGATCCCTTTTTTTGGCAAGAGATAGTTCAGGACGGAAAACAATGATTTTTTCATTTCGCCGGCATAGCTTGTACCGCCAATAAGGACGATCTTCTTTGTGAGGTTGATAAGTATGAAGACGTTTGAGCCTGTGCCGTCAACTTCGGGAATCGCCTCAAAGTTGTTTATGCACAGCATTGTAAATTCTGGTGTGTGATCTTCCAGCTCTGCAGCCGACGGCCTAACAAAAAGCTGCCTTGCAAAAAGGCTCTGCCACGCATGATCGTTGATTACCCGGATTGCAATCCTGTTGTCTTTGTCTGCTCCCACAAAACCATCAAACACAAAAACCTCCTTGCCATCTACAAATTTTTTCATCTTGGCGAGGATCTTTTCAAACCTGTCAATTGGAAATGGGTGGTTTATCTTTCCCCACTCCACGTTGTCGTGAGTTTCGTCGTCATCCACAATATACCTGTCGTCTGGCGATCTTCCGGTGTATTTTCCGGTTTTTACGGCAAGCGAACCCGTGCTTGTCACGATGCCTTCGTTTCTTTGTATTGCCGCCTCGATCAGCCTGTCTACTGCAAGGTTCCTGTGAATGGCGGACGGCAGGATCCCAAACTCCTCAATTTGCGCTATGAATTTTGGGCTCAGTGTTGTCTTGGATTCCATTTATTCCACCATCATGGGATACGATTCCATTGAATGCTGAAAACGCCCCAAATTTCGTTATTATTTCTTACCTTTTTGGCTTCCCTCAGGTAACCTATTTATTGTAAAATCCAAGAGTGAGTGTGTTGACCATAAACAAGGAACGACTGGCACTACGACAAAAAGTAGCGCAAAACAGGCCGGAGTTTGTACGACAGGAGAGCTGGAGATACAAGCGCGTAGGGCTTGCCTGGCGAAAGCCAAAGGGAATCGACAACCACCAAAGGAGGCAAAAGTTCAGAGGCAGGCCTGGTTTGGTAAAGGTTGGCTACGGCGGCCCAAAACTGGCGCGGGGTTTGCACCCTTCGGGATTTACGGACAACCTTGTCCACAATGTTAATGATCTAATAAAATTTGATCCCAAAACCGACGGCATAAGAATCGCCCACGGAGTTGGCAAAAAAAAGAGATTTGAAATTGTTACAAAAGCAATCGAAAAGAAATTCAAGATTTTTAATGCGAGGGTGAAGACCAGTGGTAGTAAATCTTAGAGCAAAAAAGAGGCTGGTCTCCCGGGTAACCGGCGTTGGCCTAAGCAGGATCAAGTTTGATCAGGAAAGCACAGACGACATTGCAGACGCGATCACACGAGACAACATTCGAAGCCTCATAACCGCAGGCACAATCATAATCAAAGCTGCCGGCGGGACATCGCGCGGCAGATCCAAATTCAAAAAGTCGCAAAGAAAAAAGCGCGGCACGACAACCGGATCAAAGAAGGGGCGCAGGGGTGCACGCGTAGGCAAAAAAGAGGCCTACGTTGCCAAGGTTCGTGCACTTCGTCACCGGCTCAAAGTGGCAAAGGACAGAAAAGAGATTACAAACCCCCAGTTTTGGGATCTGTATCGCAAAATAGGCGGAAACACGGTAAGAAACGTCGCCCACCTCCGAAGCCTAATTGATGAGGTAAAGGCAAAGCATTCTTAGAATCTGAAGATAGTTTTTTCCCAGTCTTGAATTTTTCCGTTTTTTACTAAAACGCCTTCGTCTGAGAGCATTTTTGACTTTATTTTTTCGCCGTAGAAATAGCCGCCGATTTTGCCATCAGATTTTACTACGCGGTGACATGGAATGATTACAGGAAATGGGTTCCTGTTCATTATTTGTCCAATTTGCCGCTGGCCATTTTGCAGTCCCACTGCTTTTGCCAGCTCGCCATAAGTGGTGACTTTGCCCTTGGGGACAGTGAGCAGTTTTTGATAAACTCGCTTTTCCAGATCATTCATAGCTTTACCACCTCGAGATCAGTGGTGGTAAGCATCTCAAGCAATTTTTGTTTGTGGGTCCCAAGTCCGGCCCAGTCCAGCAGGGCGGTTTTTGCTTCCTTGTTTTGATGTAGGATGTGCAAGAAAAGTTCATTATCCAAAAACTCTAGGGCGTGTTTTGGGACGACCGTACCTAGTGCACGTTTTCCGTCGATGAGTTCTTTTGTGAATTTTTCCGGATAATGGGTGCCGCCAAAACAGATTGCCACAGGATATGTCTTTGCCGGTTTTACCATGGTTTGAATTATTATCTTTGCCACTGAATCGCAGAGAGGCTGGTCATTCCATTGTGTTTCTGTCGTGCCCACCTCTATGAAAAGTGCGGGCTTGTCAAGTGCTGTAGGGCCGTGATGAGTGGCCTCTATAGTTATTTGGAATTCTGGGAAACTTGATCTGTTTTGCCAAAGTGTCTGGATGTAGGATTTTTGCAGGTGTGGGTGTGGGACTGCAACCTGTCTTTCATTTCCGCCAAACTGTGCTGCGGAAAAATTTCCCGTACTGTGGCATGTCAGGGCCAGTTCGCCAGACTGGGCTGCGTGCTTTGACAAAAAGACAAAGCCGTCATAGTGATATTTTTGTTCAAGCCAGTCTGCAGAAATTGCAGGGGACTGGATTATTGCAAGGTCAAATCTTTTGCCCCTGAAAACATCGCCGTCTTTTTGCATGTTTTGAGAGATGAATCTGGCCAGGTTATGACCGGCAGGATCTTTTTCATAGGCAACCAGAAGATCCATAGAATAAAAGATATATGGACACCCTATTAATTTTCAGCAAATGGATCTGAAAATGACCCTCAAGAACATGGCAAACACACTCAAGCTTGCCAAAAAGTCAGACAAAGAAGACTATATGCAACACCTAAGGCTGGTTCTTTTGGGGATCGCCTCGATTGGAGCGATTGGATTTATAATTCAGTTTGTATTTTCGGTGTTTAGATTCGGATAGATGGAATTGTCTCAGGAAATTAAATCGCATCTTTTTGCAGTTAGGACCACTGGAGGTCAAGAAAAAGTAGTAATGAATTTGCTCCAAAACAAGGTAAAGACAAACAAAATAAACATTCTCTCTGTTCTTCTGGTTGACAACCTCAAGGGATACATCGTAATTGAGGCAAAAGACGCAAACGCTGCATTTGATGCCTTACAGGGGATAAGGCACATTCGTGGCCAGCTTAGGGGCGAGATGGATTACAAAGACATTGAAGGCTATCTTATTACCAAGACTACTGCGCCGCAGATTGCAGTGGACAATGTAGTCGAGATAATAGGCGGTCCGTTCAAGGGAATGAAGGCTACCGTGACCAGGGTTGACAACGACAAACAAGAGGCAACTGTGATTCTTTTGGATGCACCATATCAGTTGCCAGTTACCGTAGACTCAAACTATCTCAAAATATCGACTGCCTAGGAAGGATTAAATCTACAACGCTAAAAGTGAACACCATGTCCGATACGCAATCCATTTCTGCACTGGTGACAGGAGGACAGGCATCTGCAGGCCCGCCATTGGGTCCGGCTTTGGGTCCCCTCGGGGTAAACATCATGGAGATAATAAACACAATAAACAGCAAGACTGCGGATTTTGAAGGAATGAAGGTCCCGGTAACTGTATCTGTAAACACCAAGACCAAAAAATGGGAAGTAACGGTAGGGATTCCGTCTGCTGCCGCTCTTTTGTTAAAGGAGGCAGGCATCCAAAAAGGCTCCGGCACAAGCGGCGCCACGTGGGTTGGCGACATCAAGGTCGACTCGATAGTCAAGGTGGCCAAGGCAAAGCTAGAGTCATCATATGCCAGCTCGCTAAAATCAGTGGCAAAGGAGGTGGCAGGAACGTGTGTTTCCCTGGGAATCAAAATCGAGGGCATGAACCCAAAAGAGTTTACTGCAGAGATAAATGCAGGGAAATGGGATACAAAATTTAGCTAAGATAAGAAGGTTCTTTGTCGGTTTTTTGCAATTCTACAAACGTTTCTGTGCTTTGAATTCCATCTATTTTACCAATTTTATCAATCACAATGTTGTGTAGTTTTTCAAGGTTTTCCGCGTGGACGCTCACCATAATATCAAATCTCCCGGTGACCTCGGAAATTGTCACTATTTCTGGAGTCTGCAGGAGGTGCGTGTGGATCTCGTCCTTTAGTTTTGGATCCCTGTTGATTCCGATCGTGGCTTTGACACCCACACCAAGCTGGGCCTCATCCACCAATATTGTGAATTTTTTTACGACGCCCTTTTTTGTGAGCCTTTTGATTCGGCTGTACAGAACCGATGCGTTGATTCCAAGTTTTTTTGAGAGGTTTGGAATCGAGATGCTGCTGTCATGAATTAGCTCGCTGAGAAGCTTTATGTCCAGATCATCTAGCTTGTGCAATATTTTCGAAATAGCGAATCAGATGCTAATAAACGTAATTATAGG
>SBBK01000149.1 GCA_005240025.1 archaeon | reverse complement strand
CAACTGAGCTGGCTGCAGCCACAATGTTTTTTGACGCATCGTGTCTTTGAATGGGCACGCATGCTTCTTCTGGTTCTGATATTTTGGATGCAAGCTGGGTGCGAATTTTTTCATACGCGGCCTGCGCAGTCTTTAGTTTGGCTTCAAGCTCCTGCGATTCTGCCTTGTACCTAGAATGCTCAGACTTGGATGCTTTGATGTCTGTCTTTATTTTTTCGAGCTCGGCCAATAATGATTGTTTCTCATCTTGCAGCATTGCCGCCGACTCTAGATTTGATTTTGCCTCGCCCAGTTTTTGTAGGAGTTGATTGTGTTCTTGTTCAAGTGTATTTAATTCAGTTTTTTTTTCGTTGATTGATTTTTTTGACGCCATCAGGTCGACCACGACCTGCTCATATTCTTCTTTTGCCTTTCCGAGCTTTTCCAAAATGGAGTTGAGGTATTCTGTCTTTGATTTGATTTCTTCCTGCAGATACGCCAACTCGTCTTCGATCCTCTCTTTTTGAATCTCTTCGGGGCTCTTTATCCGCACTTGCTCTGTGGGCATCTCTTCTTTTTTTTCTCGTCTAAAAAGTCCCATAGTTACAGTCTACCGGATTAAAAAATGAATTTTTCGCCTCATTTTCTGATAAAGCGGATGTAAAAGCCTACTCCGCCGACTAGAAAGCCGGCAACTATTGTTGCCAGCCCAAGTTGCGGCCTGTCTGAAAACCACGACGGCGCTATCATGAAAAGAAGCGCACCTAAAATAATCAAAAAATATGCGCCGCTTTTTTTTGGCCTGTTGTGTTCGTTGTGGGCCATCTTTTAGAGGTGCATCGCTATGGCTTTTGCGACCTTTTTTCTTCCAATGTCTATGATAAAGGGGCCAATCTTTGGGCCTCGATTTGACCCCAAAATTATCTGATACAAAATCGTAAAGAACTCTTTTGGCGGTATGTTGCCGTCCTTTGCTATTCCATAAATGGCATTTTGCATATCGCCAGGATCACTTTCTGCCTCAAGGATCCCTACTAGACGTCTCAGTGCTGCCCTGAGGGGGTCGTTCAGCTGGAGTTGTGCCGCGCGTTCTTCTTCAAAATCATCTGCATAGTTTCCGGCAAGGCCGATCAGCTGTTCGATGTGGGGGTCAGGGTTTTTGATGGTTCCATAATCTAAGAGCTTTTTTGTAACCCTGTCTGCCCTGTCTTCTTTGAATATGCGACACAACTCAACCAGGAGCCTGTAGCTTACGTGCGGTGACTGGGTTTTGGGCGGGTTTAGCAGATTTGTGTACTGGTAGAGCCCCTTTATCTTGACTGTCTTTGCCTCATTGTCAAGCTTGGTCCTATCAAAGTAAACATCCTCGATCTCATTGTACTCATCCATTAATGTTGGGATGTCTTCAAACCCAAGCTCTCTGGCACCAGTTATTCTTTTGTAGAGTAGTAGAAGCATCGATTTTGGTGTGCCGTACCTGAGCCATTTTTGGGCAGTTAAAACATTCCCTGCAGATTTTGAGATTTTTTTTCCACCCTTGTCTAAAAACATCTCATATTTTACGTGGTAGGGATGCGGGTGTCCGAGTATGTCGTCGGAGACCCAATCATTTACCTTGACTGAATCCATGATGTCCTTCCCATATGCTTCAAACCTGATATCAAAGGCGTGCCATCTGGCCGCAAACTCCACCTTCCACGCAAGTTTGCCCAGATCCTTGGTAATGTCTGCTGTTCCCTCATGGCCGCACCCTTGGAGAATTTTGGAGCCGATCTCGGTTTCACCACATCTGTATTTTACCTCCATCTGATCAGCAACATACTCGTATGCTTGTGCGGTGTAAAGCCGGTTGCAGTTTGCACACACTGGATAATATGGGAGGGTTTTTTGGTATTTTTCTTGGTTTACGAGCTCGGCTATCTTGTCACCAATTCTGTCAGAATTTGCCAAAATTGTGTGAATCTGATTCTTTAAGAGGCCTTTTTTGTATGTGTCATGGGCCCGCATGAAATTGTACTTGATGCCAAGCCTATCGAGGCCGTCAAGCAAAATACTACTCATGTGCATTCCGTAGGAGTCATGACATCCAAAAGGATCAGGTATTAGCGAGACCGGCTTTGCTATGTGCTCACCCAGCGATTCTGGCAGACCCTCAGGTATCTTTCGTAAGCCATCAAGATCATCCGAATACGCAACAAGCTCGGATTTGTATCCACTGTCTTCAAGAGCAAGCTTGACACCGTACGCCCTAACTGCATCTCCAAGGCTCCCAATGTGCGGGATCCCTGATGCACCAAGGCCACTTTCAACACGCAACATGTTTGTGTCGCGTCCAAGCTGCTTTTCTCGCTCAAGCAGCTCCCATGCAAGCTTGTCAATCCACGTTCCCCTGCCGATGATCTTTTGTTCGTTTGACATTTCTGTTACTTGGCCAATAATTTTGCCATATATGGGCCATCCGATGAATAACCAAGCTTGCTATAGTATTGTCTTGTGCCAACTGCGCTGATCACGACTAGTTTTTTTGCATCAAATTCTTCGCTTGCAATTTTTTCCGCCTCATACATCAGATTTTTTCCAAGTCCCGCGTGCTGAATTTCCCCATTTTGGTGTTCACCGATTTTAAGGGATCTTCCATAGACGTGCAGCTCCCTTACTATGCAACTGGCCGCAATTTCCTTTCTGTGATGTTTTTGACTTGGGTTTCTGAGCCTCAAAAACCCATAAATCCTGTCATCGGAATCATCGTAAGACAAAAAGACCTCGTCGCCTCCGGATGCCGCATAGTCTTGTCGGTGCAGCATTGCATCTTTTTGTGCTCCAAGTCCTATCTCACGGCACCTGATACAGCCGCACGAAATGTTTTGTTTTCTCAGCCTCTCATGCACTATCTGGCGTAGATTGCCTGATCTCGGTCCAGCAATGATTTCCTGCGGCGAGATCTCGCGCTGAACCCGCATTATTCGCATCCACCTTGGGACGCACTTTTTTACTTCCATTAGGACACGTATCATGTCTTCATCAGAATACGGATTGTATTTCCCCTGCAGGTATTGCTGGTGCAGGGGTGTATGTGGTAAAACAAGCGATGGGTAGATTTTGAGCATGTCTGGTTTGAGTGCATCGTCAGAAAAAAGTTTCTTAAAATCCGCAATGTCGCCCTCTGGCGTCATGGTGGGTAAGCCGGGCATCATATGGGCCACAATCTTGTAACCGGCGTCTTTTGATATCTGAAAGGACTCTGTTACATCCGAATATGTGTGGCCTCTGTTTACAAGCTTGTAGACATGTTCTTGGAGGCTTTGAACCCCAATCTCGATCCGAGTTATGCCATACTGAAGCATCACATCAACATGTTCCTGCTTGCAGTAGTCTGGCTTTGTTTCAACGGTAAACCCCACGTTTCTGATGTGTGAATTTTCATTGTTGGCCTTGGCATCTTCTAGATTCTTGGAATCTATCCCGTTTAATGCGTCGTAACAAGACTTGATAAAATTCCGCTGATAGTCTTTTGGCATGAAAAGAAAAGTTCCACCAACTATGACTATCTCCATTTTTGTCGGGTCATGGCCATATGCGGTCAGTTTCTCAAGCTTTGAAAGAATTTGCTTTTTTGGGTCGTACTGGTTTTCAATTGCGTTAATCGTTGAGGGCTCATTTCCGGTGTAGCTGTTTGGAGAATTGAATTCTATGCCTCCCGGGCAGTAGGTGCATCTTCCATGCGGGCAGGCATATGGCATCGGCATCAGTGCAATTACTGCAACGCCAGATGCGGTCTTGACAGGTTTTTTCAGTAGGATCCTTTGCAGCCTAGAATATTCCTGTCCAGCCACCGTAGCTAGGATTTCATGGTTTCGAGGGATGCGTTCAAGCGAATATTTTGTGCAGACTTTTTTGATCTGTGTCTTGACCTGACCTGTGGTAGGCGCGTAGATTGAAAGTAATTCCTGTGAAATCTCAGAACACGCCTTTGCAAAGACTGGACTTGGGTATTGCAACAATTTCCCAGTATTTATCTGTCTTAAATTCCTTCAAATGCGTCACCGCTTTTTGTGTTTTGTCTTTTCAGGTTTTGCCTTTAGTTTTCTTTTCCTGGCCTTGATTTTTGGGCGTTTTTT
>SBBK01000110.1 GCA_005240025.1 archaeon | reverse complement strand
GACAGGAACTAATCGCTTTCAGAACTCGCATCCATAACGATTATATTTATCGCTAGCGATATCACTGGCGATGACAGATGAGTGGTTCCAGCGCGTGGGCAGCTCCATCCCAAGAGGGTTTTCCAGATACTATATTTTGGAGCGACTCCTGTCTGGGCCGCACACTGGTAAAGAGATAATCGATTCTGCAATTGAACAGAGTGGTGGAAAGTGGAAACCCTCACCGGGTCTCATTTACCCTCTGCTTGGCAGATTGCTGGATGATGGACTAATCGAGGAGAACAGGGATGGTAAGTACCAGATAACAAAAAAAGGCAAGGCCACAGCCGACGACCTTGAAGCGCTCAACAGGATAATAAAAAATCAGCTTGACGTGTTGATGAGAGTAAAAAATGTTGGAAGGTTTGTGGCAATGGATTTGATCGAGCGGATTAGCATGATGGGAACATTGCTCAGCTCCAACGTATCCAAAATGACAAAAGACGAGCTCGAGAAGTATCGCAGGTTTCTACAATCCGAGTTGCGAAAGATGGACGAGCGAGATAAAGGAAAAGAGATCAGAATAGACTAGTTTTTGAATTTTAAAAAAGTGTAGTTTTGGGAAAAAGTCCCTTATGCAACCATTCCCCAGCTTTGCAGGGTTTTTGCAGTAAATGGATATACACAGGCAGGTGCGCCGGTGGTACGGATTACCAGCTCTAATCCCTCTCTGCATTCTACATCTTCTGGTGCGATTCCATCTGCTACTTGCTTGAGTGGTGGCGGAACATAGACTTGTGGTTCTGGCACATACTCTACTATCGTCTCTCCTGTAGCCTGTATGGCCTCTAGAAAGACGTTTGTTCGTGTGCTTCTGTCCTCATCCCACATGTCAACAACCAGGTCAGATGTATCGAATGGTTTGACTACCATAAATGAGAACTCGATTTGGGTTCTAAACATATCTAGTGCCTCTGCTTTGACTTGGGCGTCCTTTAGTATGCCGTTTGGATCCATCACATCCACGGTTTGCTCGCCGGTAAAGTCCTGATTGAATGAGATCGAAGCCAGATCGTTTTGGTTTATGTCGTCCTGATAGTCAGAGATGGCAAGCGAGACATGTCTTAGTGAAGCTACGCCGTTGTTTTCATAGACTGTCATCTGTACTGTCGTGGTTTTTCCCGTCTCCACCTGGGTGGTTGAAATCGTTTGGATTTGGTGTTCCACGTTAAACACATTGTCGTCGATGGCAAACCCGTTTTCAACTACGCGTTGCCCATTGTCAATATCTCCCATCGTAGGTGCTTCGCAGTCGATGCTGCAATTGGCATTTTCTGCAAATGTGTCAATTGTGAACAGTGATGTTGATAGTATGCCTGCTACAATCAACAATTGAAGTAATACCTTTGTCATTGGAATCAAGTCAAAACCGGTGATAATTAAATCCTATGTATGTTGGTTCTGTGTAATTGACGGGACCTGGCAGGTGTTTTGCAAGACCCGATGATGTAAAATATTGAGTATAGTTCAACACAAGACGCATCAAACCCCTTTAATATCAAAATCCCATTATATATTGACATGCCGATCAAATCCATAAGACAGAATTTCACGCCAAACACAGAACAGCTACAAATGATGGAAACCTTCTCAGAAATGATCAGCCATTCCATTAGAATAGGACTGGACCATGACTGCTCCACAATGAAAAAACTCTCAATGTTGTCGTATTCTCAGCTCAGAGATTACCCCGTATTGTCTTATTACAAACTGACTGCAATATCACAGGCAGCCGGCAGGCTGTCACTGAAAAAAGACATCAAAAAAGGCAGAAAAGTAAAATCACCATTTGTCAGAAAGTCGTATCTTGTCTCCTGCTACGGATTCAAAATAAACGGCATGCTGCTATCATTTCCACTCAACAGGGAATTTGCAAACGCCCCGCTCACAGACCACACCGTATCAGAACTCTCAAATGGAATAAGAGCCAGATCATTTACCATGACCCCTACATCGCTTTCAATATCAATACAAAAAGACATCCCGGAAATCAAGCCAGAATCGGTCATCGGAATAGACAGGAACCTGCGAAACATTACCATATCCACTCCACAGAGAGCAATAATGTACAGAACCAAAAAAATTCTCTCAATAAAGCAAAACTCGCAGCACGTCAGGGATTCATTCAGAAGATTTGATGTACTGGTAAAGAATAGATTCTTTGCCAGGATTCGAAAAAGACAGACAAGGCGTGTTAACCAGATTCTGCACAAGATCTCAAAAGACATTGTACAGAAAGCCAGGGAATCAAGATCAATGATAGTATTTGAGGATTTGAAAGGAATAAGAAAGCTCTACAGAAAAGGAAACGGTCAGGGAAACAGCTACAGAAGAAAACTAAACTCATGGTCATTCTACGAACTTCAGCGACAGATACAATACAAGGCAGCATGGGAAGGCATACCTGTCAGGTTCGTAGACCCAGAACGCACAAGCACGCTCTGTCCGATATGCGGAGATAGAATCCAAGAGGACAGGCAGAACCGTCGTAAAGTGTTGTGCATTAATTGTGGCAAACTCATGGACCGCGATGTTGTCGCATCCATGAATGTTGCTCACAAGGGGTGGGCCAGGTTTACCCATCCCGGAGGGCCCCCAGATGAAGCAATGAAGGGGAACGTGATTCTTGAATATCGGGAACCGCTAATCGAGTGCATGGGAGTCAGTTGACTGAGGCATCGTCAAAATGGTAACACCCGTCAACAGAACCTTGAGATCCATCAAAAAAATGATAAACGACTCAGCCGGGCCACTTGTCATACCTGGCGTTTATGATGCAATAGGTGCGAAAATTGCACAAAAGGTCGGCTTTGAGGCAATGTTTCAGACAGGGTACGGCACATCCGCTACCTTGTTTGGAATGCCGGACTATGGTTTTATTGGAGCAACCGAAACCGTTGAAAATGCAAGAAGGATTTGCAGGGCGGTGTCGGTTCCAGTAATTGTTGATTCCGATACAGGTTACGGCAATGCGCTAAGTGTTTGGAAGCTTGTAAATGATCTCCAATCTGCCGGTGCTGCAGGAATTTTCTTAGAGGATCAGAGATGGCCAAAGAGATGCGGGCACATGGCAGGAAAAGAAGTCATTGAAAAAGAGGAATATTCAGAAAAGCTCCAGGCTGCAGTTGATGCCAAAAAAAACAGGGATTTTGTCATAGTGGCGCGAACAGACGCCAGAGCAACAAAGGGCCTTGATGAAGCAATAGAACGGGGCAGATATTACAAAAAAATTGGCGCCGACGCAATCTTTGTTGAGGCGCCAAAATCAATAGACGAGATGAGAGAGATAGGTAAATCGATTGATGCTCCCCTTGTTGCCAACATGATAGAAGGGGGTGCAACGCCTATGAGTTCTGCCAAGGAATTGCACAAAATGGGCTTTAAGATAATTTTGTATCCGCTTTCCGTTCTCTATGCCAACACATATGCCTCACTCAGGATATTAAAGGAGCTGAAAAAGACAGGCACCACAATGAGGCTGCGAAAAAACATTGTGGGATTTAGCGAGTTCAACGAAATAGTAGAGCTCTCTAAATTCAGAAAGTTAGAAAACCAGTACAGGCAATAAAATAAAAAAGTACAAGTAAAGTGCCCTTACGGAGCGTTTTTCTTTACTTCGATTTCGATTGTCGATACGTTGCGTGATTTTCCGTCTCTGGATTCTAGTTGTTCAGAGCCTATCTTTATTTGGCCAATAGAGTATCCAGCATTTTCTGTTTTTCGCGAGATGATTTGTGCAACATCCACTGCGTGTCCAATGCTTAGTCCTCTGGCTTTGATATGCACTGCAGGCACGTGAGCCAATTGAATTAGCGTGGATGTAACATACGCCATCAAAGGCTTTTTGCCAATGAAAATTACGTCTCTGTTTTCCGTGGACATGTTGTGTTAACTATATATGGATAATTTAAATCTAAAAACGAAAATTCGGGCAGGTTTCAAAAATTTCTTATTTGCTGGCGCACTATAAATAGTAAAAATGACCACGGTAGAAGAACTTGAAAAAATCATACATTCCGATTCCAGGGAAGTGAAATTACGAGCCCTTGAATTGGAAACAAATTCCAAGGATCCGAAAATTCTGGAACTCATTATTTCAGTGCTAGATGACAGTGACATAGAGATACGTGGTGAGGCATTTAGCACACTTTTACTAAATGAAAACGACATCTCGGATGTTTTGATTGAAAATCTGAAAAATCAGAGCAAAAACGTCCGAGGTTATTCTGCACTGATTTTGGCAAACAGAAGCGACAGAAAGGCAATCTCAAAAATCGTCGAACTGACCTCAGATCAAAGCGCGATGGTTCGCTCGTGCGCAGTTGGCGCACTTGGATATCTAAGAGCAACCCAGGCACGTCTTGCGATAAGAAAGTGTCTTGATGACCCCAACATTGAAGTAAGAAAGAGCGCCATCAGGTCAGCAATTGATATCGGAGACAGAGGCCTGCTTGAAAGACTTGAGAATTTGCAAAGCGATGACCCCGAGATGGCAAGACTTGTGTCCCTTGCCAGAAATAATTTAAAAAGTGGACCGGGAGGGATTTGAACCCTCGATCTCACCCATGCCAAGGGCGTATCCTACCAGTCTAGACGACCGGCCCAAATGATCATAGCAAAAACTCTGATCGTTTTTCAAGTTTGCGAATTGATTATTAACGTTTAGTACGGATTGTGATTGCCAGTCATGTGAACTACCACCCAACAAGTTGAGTGGCCTCTTCCTGCTTCAACGACCGAGCTTATCTCCGCAGGCGTGAATTCCCGTAGTTCCTACGGTAGTCTGTCCGGCCCAATCCTGTTTCGGCTTTACATGACAGCAGGTACATGCCAGTATCGTGGTCACGATGTCCTTCCATTTTGCCCAGATCTAACATTGGCAGCAGAGCATTGTCAAATTTAATAATTTTGTTCCGCTCTCAGCTATGCTTTGGTTTATGGCGATTCGTCAACCGTGAATCGCTCTGGCATGACCAATGCTGTATCTATACAGTACTGGAATGAAAGGAATTACACATCTCAGTATCCATTTGGAAATCTTCGATAGAATCAGGTGGTCTTCTCGCCCGAAACATGATAAAATATTTAACCCGCACCTTGAAAATCGAACATGGGATTTTTGCATGGTTTTCTAGCCCGAAACATGATAAAATATTTAACCGCCATCTGATAGGTCTGTCTGTGGTAGTAGAAAACAAGGCGACTCTTACCTATGTTCAATTAATGAAAGAGGATTTGGCAGTTTTCCGCCTTGTTCCAAATGACGGCGTTGTGCCAGAATACAAGCCAGGCCAGTTCATTACGATTGGAATGCACGTGCCAAGTGAGAACAAAGTTATCAGACGAGCTTATTCTATTGCGTCGCACCCAGAAAACAGAAAGTACATCGAGCTTGTCATCCGATGGGTCAGAAAACCGCTGCCCGGAAGACTGACAACCCAGCTTTTCAATGCAAAGGAAGGAGACGAGATGACATGGATCAAGCCCACAGGTGCGGCATTGCAGATTAACGACACCATGCCGGATGGCCGGAAGGACGACAGAAGAATTGTTTGCCTCGGAGGCGGAACAGGCATCGCACCATTTGTGAGTTATGCACAGCACCTTCACGAGGTAGGAGACAAGAGAGAACTGGTTGTCCTTCACGGGGCCAGTTATGTCGACGAGTTGAGCTACAAGGGTTTGTTTACTGATTTAGAAATGGACAGTCTGGACAGGGGTCTTGATAAATGGAATTTCAAGTATCGTGCAACGATCAGTCGCCCGCAAGAATGGTTCAACCGCTCGTGGAGCGGTCAGACCGGCAGGGTTGAGACATTTCTTAGATCCAAGGACGGTGGCCCGTCGCCGCTTGAACAGTTGGTGGGAGAGCGAATTACCCCACAAAACACAATGTTTTACATCTGCGGCTGGCAGGGAACCATCGATGGGTGTATGGACTATCTCACCACCAAAGGGTTTGTGACGGAGCGAAACAAGCGACCCGACGGCAGTTTTGACGTCAGGTACGAGTCTTACGGTTAAGTCCGGAATCTCGTGTCTTAAAAGTAATATTGCTAGCAGCAATCTGGTCTGTGGGGACGTAGGTTAGCTTGGTATACTGCCAGCCTCGGGCGCTGGAGATCATGGGTTCAAGTCCCATCGTCCCCAGTTTTCAAGCATTGAAATAGGACCGTACTCAAAAGCAGATAATTGACAGTTGCAATATATCTTGCACACCTCAACCCCGTAACAAATGCCCATGTCCAGATCATTGAGGAGTTGAAAATCGAGGCAAAAGTCAAGGTAATGCCGGTAGTGTTTTTGGACAAAGGTGTCGAGGTAAACAGCCGCAGCTTCCCCTTTGATTACGAGACAAGAAAAAGGATGCTGGTCTCGGTTTTTGGTGATACAATCGGGATTTCTTCGAATTACACATTTCATGCGCCGTTTTTCAGGTATTTCCCGCCCATGCTTTCACCGTATTCCTGGAAGCTTCGCAGCCAGATTCTGAGGGGGATAAATGAGGATTTTTTTACATATACGGGCGACAAGACGGAGGGCCTGATGCTCAAAGCATACAGACTCAATCCAAAAATTGGCATGCGAAAAGACATTTCCGCCTCCTCGGTAAAAAACAAGATTTACGAGGCTGCGCAGGGAAAGACGACCGACTGGATGGCCGATGTGCCAGACAGTGTAGCACGGATAATTGAGGAAAGGTGGGATACTGTAAAAAAATATGCCAGCTCACCAGACACGACTACAAGAATTGCCGGCATGAAGTTCCCAAGGGCAGGACGCAAGATAAGATAGATTAATGCCAGATTCAGATACATTTTATGAAACTCAACATTTCAAAATTTGTTTGGTTTGATGGTAAATTCACAACCCTGGAAAAGGCAACCGTTCCCATTACAACACATGCCATCCATTATGGTACATCGATTTTTGAAGGAATTCGCGCCTACTGGAACTCGGAAAATCTCAACATTTTCAGACTCGAGGACCACATCAAGCGTTTTCGAAGATCCGGCCAGTTTTATTCTATTGCGCTAAATTACTCTGATGGCCAGATATTTGACGCAATGATTAACCTTTGCAAGAAAAACAACATGAAGAGATCATGCTACATACGTCCGTTTTATTTTGTGGGCAACTACGGGATAAACCTGCACGTAAATTATATGGCACCAACACATGTGGCAGCATTTATGTTTCCATTTGGGGATCTATTTGACAAAAATGGAATCACTGCCGGTATTTCATCGTGGAGGAAGTTCAGCGATGCGTCAACTCCCGCCCTTGCAAAAATGGGCGGCAACTACTTGAATTCGATCTTGGCCACACAGGAATGCAAGCGCGCAGGTTACGACGAGGCAATCTTGCTCGATATGAATTCAAACGTCAGCGAGGCCCCGGGTGAAAACATTTTCGCAGTAAAGGGGGAGGTTCTTGTGACTCCGCCTCTTGGTTCGTCTGCACTGGAGGGAATTACTAGGGAATCCGTAATGGAAATAGCAGAAGATTTTGGATATGACGTCAAAGAAGAGACCATCACGCGCGGCCAGATTTATCTTGCGGATGAGATTTTTCTTACCGGTACTGCAGCAGAGATCACGCCCATCACAAGCATAGACGGCAAACCGATAGGCGCAGGCAGGCCAGGCAAGATTACAAAAAAGATAATGGCTGCCTATACAGATATCGTGATGGGAAAAAATGACAGCTATTCCATGTGGTTGACTCCGGTGTATTAGCTTGAAGGTTGCACAAGTTGGCGTTGGCGGCTGGGGTAAAAATCACGCCAGGGTTTTGTCCCAGCTGGGCGTTCTGTGCGCAGTATGCGACTCGGACCAAAACCGCTCAAAGGAGGCAGGACACAAGTACGGTGTCAGCCACCATACATCAGTCGATGACTTGCTAAAAGGCGACAGGTTTGACGCAGTCTTTGTCTGCACGCCCACATTTACTCATTTTGACATCGTCTCGAGGATGATTCTGGAAAAAAAGAATGTCTTTGTAGAAAAACCACTGACGTATGGATCAGACGAGGGTACAAAGTTGCTGGAGCTTGCAAAAAGGAACGGAGTTCTTCTGACGTGTGGATATATCGAGAGGTTCAATCCAGCAGTGGAAACAGTGAAGGATTTTGTCAGATCAAAAAAATATGGCGAACTCATGATGCTCGAGTTCCATCGGGAAAACCGGATGCCGCTCCACATCAAGGACGTCGGCATCATCTACGATACGTCGGTTCACGACATCGATACTGCGATGTGGCTTTTTGACGATACGCCCGAGGTTGTTTTTGCAAGGTCCGGAAGAATTCGTCACGATCATGAAGACTTTGCAACAATAATGCTCGGCTTTAGGGACAACAGGGTTGCGATAATATCTTCCAATTGGATAACGCCTGCGCGGATAAGGCACTTTAATGCTGTGTGTACGGACGGCGTGATTTCAGGTGATTTTATCACGCAGGAGGTAAGAATAGAAAAAGACGGCGGGGCGGAAATTCCAAGAAAAGAAAAACAGGAACCACTAACGCTTGAAATCAAAGGT
>SBBK01000005.1 GCA_005240025.1 archaeon | reverse complement strand
GATGTGTAACTTGTAAGATAATTTTGAAGGTGTGGAGACTTTTGTAGCTCCGTGGCGAATTTTTTGTCCTTTACTTGCAAAAGATCAAGGGACATGATTATTTGTCCTCCATGCCCTACACGTTTGCTTCTGATACTGGGATGATTTTAATGCCAAATAACATGTCCACATTAAAGCCAAATCCAGAATCCGTGTTTTCATTTGCGCCAATCAGTTTAACTATTTTAAGAGTTTTGATTTCTCTACCTATTATGTTGGATATGCCAAGCTTAAAGTAAACATCAACACCACCTTTGATCCTCATTCTAAGATCAGGCGATATGTCTTCTGGGTGAACGGTAATTACTATGTTCATTCCGCGTGATACGAGGTATTTGCACTGCGTAAAAAATTCTAAAATCTTGCCTGGCTCAGAAAACATGGTTAGTAATGAGAGTGAATCGATGATGATGCAGTTGTGTTCTCTGAAGCTGTTTCCAATGTATTTGCCGATGACAGGCAGAAGGTATGCAGCCTGCTCCCTGTTCCACTTTACTCCATACATATGCAACGGCATTATTGTAAGATTATTTCGCAAAAAAGCCGACGAAAAGTTGAAGGTTATTGCCTTCATGTTCTCAATGTATTCCTTTACGGTGTTTTCTGTGATGCAGAGTACTTTTTTGCCTGCATCCAGATAACCTTTCATGAATTGTGCAGTAAGAGCACTTTTTCCTGTTCCGTGCTCCCCTTCGATTAACATCAGTGTGGGAAACGGCAATCCGCCACCAAATTGCCTGTCTACTTCTTCATTTCCACATGGAATTATTTCAGGCAATTAGGTTCCTCCTTTCAGTGTAGATAAGATATGGTAGATCCACTACTATGTTCAATGCGGATCCTGAAGAAAAATTTCATATAAGATCGTGTTTGGTTTTTTCGAACGAATGTGAACACATGGCCCTCAGTATGAATGCCATGCCGGTATGATTGAGGAATTGGAAATTTTAGGTGGCTGTCGCATGTCTGGCGACAATACCGTTATCAGTAGAAACCGCAATGTCGACTGTGCCAGGCGCCACAGGCTGGTTTACTTTGGAGAGGACAGACATGGTTTCATTTGTGTTTAGAATTTTAGGCTCGATGTAGTCTCCCACAATAGATTCCATGCACCACTGCTTCTTTGCTGGAAATAAGGGAGCCGGACACGCACCGCTATGTTTTAGCAACTCTGTTTTTTGTCCGGCTACAGAAGAATATGATACAATGACGTTGAATTTTTCAAAATTCCATAGTTTTTCTGTCCCAGAGTTCTTCAGAGTAAAGTTGATCATATCTGAGCCTGCAAGTGCACTGATATCACGTATCCCAACCTCTGTTTTCAGTATAGAATTTTCTACCGTAGAGATATCAGATGATGCCTTTGTTATAGAAACTGTCTGGCTTACAATGCTGGGTATCATCAATAAAACATAAACTACAACAAACAGTACAATTCCACCCGAAATTGCGACGCTTAGACCCATTCCTTAGAAATCACCTACGTTGAAATGACGTAATCGGCATAGACACCGTTTGGAGCAGTTATCCTGACAAAGTACGTCTTGTTTGCAACCAGCTGCGTGTCCGTAATTTTTATTTGAACCGTGTCCATTTTTTGGATCACTGTTGGCAGGGAGTTGTACCGCCATGTGTCTTCCCCGCCGTTTGCGTTGTAGGGTATTCTTTGTACCGCGGTTATATTTCCATAGTAGACATCTATTGACGCGGGGGCCACTATCGGATCAATTCCAATGTTTTTGACCCACACCTCCAAGGTTGGTGGGGTGCCTGTTGCGTTGCGAACTGCGTAGATTATTTTGAGTTTTGTTAGCATTTCGTTTTTTTGTGCATCGGAGGTCGCTGTAAATGTAGACTGGAACGACCCTACCTGCGACATTACTACTCCTGCAACGGTTGTAGCAATTATTACAGAGGCTATGATTAAAATGGCTTCCGTCATTACGTTTGCTGCCATGGCCTAGATGCTCCTTTTTTGTATGGATTTCTGGGCAGTAAGCCTTGCATAATAGGCGTCTGCCTCCCTGTCGTTGAGGCCCACTATCTTTGCAAATCTGTAGAGCTGCGATATTGATTGCTCAACTGACATGTTGGATGTTTTGAGCAGATCAATAATGTTGTAAATGGTACTTTCATCCTCGGGTTTTAGTCCCATTAATTTGCATTGATCTACGAGGAGGTCTATGCAGTCATCACCTTTTTCTGCCAGCATCTCGCCTACCAGTTCGATTATTGCCATCATGTTTGCGACAGAAAGACTCCCGCTAAACAACGGTTTCATAACAGAATCAATTGGGTTTTTAAGATCAGAACCACTCATGAGAGTGTCCATCTCGCTGCCCCTGATTATTCCTGAGCTTGGGTTTGCCTGCGATGTGTTTGTCTGAATGTTTCCTGCTGTGCCCATGGCAATTTGGATTTTGTCTTGGGGTTGAGGGGATATCTGATTTGCTTGAGTGTCATGCTGGTTTTGTAACGGGTTTGGTATCAATCCGTTCCTTAAAGGCAGAGACGGATCGGTGATTTTTGAGATGTCCAGCGATTCAAAGTATTTACGCATGAAATTAAGAGGGTTTGAGATTTCCGTCTGAAAGGCCTTCATGTCAGTCAGCGTGCCTTCAAATGAACTGGCCAAAACATCAACTGCGTCTTTGGTGTATTTCATGTCTTCCTTAATTTTGTTAAGATCCTTTTTGAAAGTAGTCAGGTCATTTTCTATTGGTTCAAATTTTTGATCGACTAATTCGTGTATTCTGCTTTCGTCTACCGTGTTTGTGGTTACCGGCATTGCTTCTCCAGTCACAATTCCTGAATTGCCTGCAAGCAAGGCATCGAGTTCTGTATTTGCGCTGCCTATTTTTGAAATGTCAATATTTTCAGCGTTTTCCTGGCTGGGTGCCTGTTGGGTGCCTTCCGTGACCATCTCACTCAGCAGATCGGTCTGAGGCGTTGCAGATTTGGTTTCTGTGTTTTTTGTTGCAAATTTTGGTAAAACTACCAGTACGGATACAACAACGCTTGTTGGGGCAGCAAAGTAAAGCAATGAATTTGTCACATCAAAAAGCAACTCTGGCAGTACTTCGTACAAGACTAATCCATATACTCCGATTATGCTGCAGGCAAGAAATATTCTAAATTGTTCTGTAAGGCTCCCTAGCGTCCTTGTTAGAAAGGTGGTGTTTTGGAATAGCATAGTGTGTTCTCACCGTAGCTCATGCCGTAAGCATATACGCAATCCTTCCTGACCAATGTTAACTATAGATTTGTCGTCCTCATAACCAGCAATCTGGCTCAAGGCTACTAAGATGCGTCCATTTTTAAAATGCGTCACTATTTTTTCTCTTCATATAGCAGTATATGCTAGCGTGTGATCGGGTTGATCAAACATTTTTGATATTGATTTTACAATTCTTTTAGAACCCTCAACAATTCATGACCATTGTTTGGCAGAAACGTTTCCGGATAGCAGTTTAACATGAAGCCATTTGAGGTTTCATAAAATTCCCACGAGTCACACTTCCAGTCTTTGAAATACTGGCTGTTGTCATGCTCCCAGTCAAAGCCATTTTTGATATCAGGGTATGGATAGCCTGGACCCCTAACGAGCACAATCTCGTTTTGTGTATAATCCGCATGCACCTCTGAGCTAAGTGCGTTCGGATACAGGTATACCACATTTGGATGATTGATTATAGCCTCGAATTCGTTTTTTGTGACATATTCGTTGTGCAATAAAATTACTTTGTCGTATTTTTTTAAAATTTCTGGATTTTTATCAACATCGATATCATCAATGACTTGATACCCCAAAAACTCCAGTATTCTAAAGCCATTCCCGCTTGCTCCAAGGGATTTTTCATAGGTTTCAGGTATTTTTGCACTAAGACATGTATCGCAGTATCCGGCATAAAAGTCACGGATACCATTCCAGTCATATGAGGTTTGAGTAAAAATTGGATACACCACCACGGTATTGCTGTCGGCTTTGAGTGTCTCGTATTCATCGTAGTATTTCAGTTCTGGGAGCTTGCTTTCGGTATAAGAGTTCCCGTCTCCCGATATCTCAGGGCTTGGATTCTGATTTATCACCACGGCTAGAGCAAACAGCATTGTAGCTGTCATGCTGATCATGATTGCATTAAAGTGCCCAAGCAATATTGGAGTGATTCCCGTATTTGATTAAAATCCTAATTTGTTCAAACTAAACAGTAGGGATTGAGGAAAAAAGTTGGTCATGGGTTTTAGCCCAGATCGACTACTTTGCTTGTAATGTTTGGAACATCACGCTCAATTGAGAGTGGTGGTCCTGTAGGGACAACGGTTTCTGCCTTGATAGCGTCTAGTGCCTGTGGCCTTTCGCTTCCTCTGTATATGATTGCCAGAACCGCATGCTCACCATCATCTAGAATTGCGTTGTTGTTTCGATTGACGCTAAAGTAGACTACTGCCTTTGTTGCGTTCGGGTTTGTGTTTCCAGTTACCGGGTTTACGTTAATCCAGCCGCCAGTATTTTTGGCTGCATCCATGGCTGTAGTCAGGTTCTGATAGCTTCCTGATGTCAGTATTCCAGCATAGATGTTATCATACTGAACTGTACCAGTATAGTACTTTACTGCCATTGTACCAACATTGAGGTTAACTGCTGTTCCGCCTGCTGCTAATTTGAGTGGAACTGCAGTGACGTTAAGCTTACCCTGAATTGGACTTCCTGATCCAGTTACCTTACCGGCTATTTCCATTGTGGAACTTGATTCGTCGAGGCTTGCGACAATTGCTGTTTTTGCTTTTTGTGTTGCCGAAAATCCCATGTTGAGGACCACAAACGCCAAAGCTGCTGCCACGATAACAAAAGCAATCATGACAATTGCAGATTCGACACCAATGACTCCTCGGCGGGATTTTCCCTTTCGAATTAGATTCATTGGTTGTCTATTATTCCTGCACGGTATATGCTAGAGTATGATCGGGTTGATCAAACATTTTGCCTACGCTGATGCCATCACGTTACGCTTAACAGATTCCATATTGTGGTTAGATTTTGATTGTCGTCGGGTGAAATTTGATGATTTGGCATCTAGCCTTGTTTTGTAAAAAATAAAAAAAGAGAGTGTTTTTGGAACACTTACTTTAGATCGTTGAGTAGGCCACTGATAACCGGAATGTTTCGTTCAATGGTTAGTGCTGAACCAGAGGGCGGAACCAATTCAATGCGTACGTTATCAAGTGAGACCGGTCTTTCGCTTATCCTGTATGTAACTGCAAGCATTCCTTGCTCGCCTGCATCAAGACTGGTGTTGTTGTTTAGGTTCAGTGTGAAGTAGAACATTGCCTTTGTGTTTGATGGTACTGCTTGTGTAACTGGGTTTAGCGGGATGTGCTTTCCAAGTACACTTCGTGCCTCAGTGAATGCGAGTGTTACGTTTTGAAAGTCCTTTACTGGTATTATTCCTGCATAGATGTCATCATACTGTACCTTACTGGTCACCAGTTTAACAGCCGCGGTTGTATTTGTAAGTAAGACAGGCTGCCCACCAGTGGCTACCTTGATTGGGAAAGCAGTGACGTTTAGTTGTGCGGTGGTACACCCTTTTGTACTTGATGTACAACCTATTCCAAGTCCGTTGCCTGAAATTACCAAGGCGCTACTTGCTTCTGATATTCCTGTACCTATGGATGTCTTTGCCTTTTGTGTCGAGGACAATCCCATGTTGAGGACCACAAACGCCAAAGCTGCTGCCACGATAACAAAAGCAATCATGACAATTGCAGATTCGATGCCTATGACTCCTCGGCGGGATTTTCCCTTTCGAATTAGATTCATTGGTTGTCTATTATTCCTGCACGGTATATGCTAGAGTATGATCAGAAAAGACATACATTGCACAGATGAAACAAGAAATTTTTTCTTGGTGACTTTGTGATTTTGCACAAAAAAATTCATGATATGTGTTTGTTTGAATAAGACAGACAACAACTAAAATCAAAAACATCTTTGACTCTATAACATGTCTGTTACAAATTCTAAAACATATCGGCAAAAAAATCCAAGTTTACAAAAGCCAGAGGTGAAACAATGAGCAGTCAAGAGGAACTGTCAACTTCGTTGTCTTACTTTGGACTGGAAAAAACCGATGCGATGGTGTATCTCGGATTATTACAGATGGGCTCAGTCACAGTGGGAACAATGTCTGCAAAGCTCGACATAGACAGGGGCAAGGCATACAGATCACTCAACAAGCTGCGCAATATGGGCCTAATCACGACTACTTTTTCAAACCCGACAATTTGCAAGGCCATTGAACCAAAGGACGGTTTGACAACCATAATGCAAAGAAAAGAGGATGAAATCATTACAATGCAAAAGCTTTCTCGAAAAATAGTTGAGCAGCTGCAGCAGATCACAAGACCAGAAGCTGCAACAGAAATTTCGTCGTTTTCCATAATTCAGGGAAGGGCAAACATCTATGCAAGAATCGGCAAGCTCATCCAGGAATCAACCCGGACCATCTATATTGTTACAACTGCTGAAGACATCCTCAGAATGTACCATACCGCAATCCCTGAAAAGATAAAAATGTGCAAGCAGAACAAGGGCGACGTAAAGGTATTGACTTGGACCAACAGCGAGAATCTTTTCCCGCTCATCAGCAGACTGAATGCCACGGAAACCAGAATTGGAAAGCTTCCATCAAAAAGCAGAATGATTGTGGAAGAGGGAAATCAGCTTATCATGTCAGGCTCCATAAAAGAATCTATGGACCTAAATGATGACAACGATTCCATAATGTACACAAACTCTTCTGAAATGATAAACAACATGTACAGTTTGTGCACTTACCTTTGGAAAAAGGCCAAGCCAATAGAACTGTTGATGTAGTCTCTGTTTATGCCCTCCCCCTCCAGATTTCGTGTAAATTTGCTATCTTGTGAGGGTTCTGAAATGCTGATTGGAAGCCAGCTTTAAAAAGACTGGTTCCTTTTTTGCCAGCTGCCCATAAAATGAATCGATGCCTATTGCAATCCTGAGTGTTTCCAATGATTCTGACGGGTTCCCCATCAGGAGAAGCGACTTGGCTTTGTGGAACAGGATATCTGCATCCTGCTTTTTGTCTAGAATTTGATTAAGGATTGTTACTGCCTCGCTGTGCCGTCCGAGAGTTTGCAGTATTTTTGCCTTGGCAGACAGCAGTTCTGGGTTTCCGGGTTCTGTGGCCACCGCCTTTGCTATAGATTCCAGTGACGCGCCATATCTGCCCATGTTTTCAAGGGAACTTGCTTTGTTTTTCAGTGCGGCTACATCACGGGGATCATTTTGGAGTATTTTGTCAAAGCAGGTAACCGATTTTTCATGATCGCCAAGAATTGAGTGCAGCATTCCTTTTTTTAGTAAAACGTTGCCATCGACATCAAATATTTTCTCATAACACAAAAGGGCGTCAGGATACTGGCCCATCTCCATTAATGACTCCCCCCTGTTTGTTAGGGCGGAAATGTCGGCTGGCTCCAACTCTAAAACTTGGTCAAAGCAAAAAATTGCGTCCTGATACCTGCCGAGTTTTTGCAGTACCACTCCCTTTTGAATTAGGCATTGAAAGTGGTTTGGGTGGAGCTTTAGGAACCTATCAAAAGTCATGATGGCACGTTCAAGATTTCCAAGATTTGCCAGGCATAACCCCAGACAATACAGGGCATCACGATATTGTGGTCTTTTGGCAGTTATCTGCTCCAGACAATACAGTGCATCATGGTATTTAGCAGTCTTTATGAGGGCCGTCGCTTTTTCATACCAGGCATCAAAATTGTTTGGCGTTATTGATATTGCTCTGTCTGAATATGCAATGGAATCCCTATACATGCCCAGACAGGACAGCGCTTTTGCTTTGTACACGAGTGCCTGTGTATGGTTACGATTCAATTCCAAGACGCCATCAAGGCTGGATACAGCAATATCGAATTTTTTCATTTTAACCAAGATTTTGCCTATATGAAATAACGAGTTGGCATCATTGTTTTTGTTCAATATCTGCTCAAAGCATCCAAGAGCTTGTTCGTGTTGGCCCAGTTCCTCAAAGATTAATCCTTTTCCATACAAAGCGTCCCTATGATTGTGGCTCTGACTCAGAACTTGGTCAAACAAATCAAGTGCATTTTTGTGTCTGCCTAAGAGTGCCTCAATGCGACCTTTTTGGTAGATTACATCCTGATTGGATGGATTTTTTTCCAGAACCTTGTCAAAATAGACAGATGCTTCTTCGTAGCGCAAAAGGCTGGAAAGACAGTGTGCCATTTCAAGTATGCATTCCTGGTGTGCTGCGTCAAGCTTCAGAGATTTTTCAAAACAGGCTAGAGCGTGTTGATATTTGCCTAGGGAAGCTAGGATTTTTCCTTTCATGAATGTAGCATCAAAGTGCTGCGGTTCGAGTTCGAGTGTTTTATCAAGATACGATAACGCCTCATCAAGCAAGCCGAGACCATGCAGTGATATTCCCTTTCCATAAAATGCTCCTGCGTTAGGATTCTTTTTTAGGATTTTATCGAATTGGGTTATGGCCTCATTGTATCTGGATAGAGATGCCAGTATCTGCCCTTTGTACAGTACAGGATCGTCAAAATCAGGGCAGAGTTCAGCAGCAGTCTCAAAACATT
This sequence comes from archaeon, assembly GCA_005240025.1. Taxonomy (GTDB): domain Archaea; phylum Thermoproteota; class Nitrososphaeria; order Nitrososphaerales; family Nitrosopumilaceae; genus Nitrosotenuis. Next base: position 5,624 of record SBBK01000005.1, on the reverse strand, counting down.
GTAGTGCCTCGGGTTTTTTGTCGAGATATAAAAGGGAGCGGCCTTTCTCAAACAGGGCCCGGGCATGATACGAGTCGAACTCTAGTACTTTGTCATAGTATGTGATAGCCAGATGGTGTCTCTTTAGCCTCGTCAGGCACAATCCTTTGTTAAAGAGAACATCGGTATTGTGAGGATCGATTTCCAGGGCCCCATCAAGGCATAACAGCGCTCCGTCATACTTGCTTAGCTCCATTAGGGTAATGCCCTTGTTATATATGGCATCAAAATATTGCGGTTGTTTTTCCAATATTTTATCGTATATTGATAACGCCATTTTGCGGTTGCCAAGTTTGGATGTGCAGATTGCCTTGTTGACAAGCAATTGAGGATTGTTTGGTTCCAGGATCAGAACTTTTTCAAAATACGATAACGCTTTGTCATAGTTTTGTAGGTTTAGTAAGGCAAGCCCTTTTTTGTGTAATCCTTCAAAGTGATTGGGATCGATTTTCAGTGTTTGCTCGTAGCAATGTAACGCTTCATTATGTTTGGAAAGGAGTGTAAGAGCATCACCCTTGCACTGCAAGGCATCAAAATAATTTGGATTGAGCTGTAGCACTTTATCGTACAGTGAAATTGCTTCTTTGTGGTTGCCGAGTTTGGATGTGCAGATTGCCTTGTTGGTCAGAATTAGAGTATTGTTTGGTTCTTGCTTTAGCAGTTTGTCGTAGAACCCAAGGGATTTTGAGTACTGCGCATCAAAATAGTAAAAGTTTCCAATATAAAGATCCAGGTTTTTGTCCACAGGGGCGTTTTTCCTTAAGAGCTGGTTTTGGAGTTTTTCCCGCAGGTTTAGCATGCCAAGTATTTTTGATTTTTTATCAAGTGACAACTCTATTTTTTTGTAGGGGTGTAGCTCTGTTCCTATGCCTTGATCTTCGATTAGTCGTAAAATGACGCCGTTTACCAGCATTATCTGAGTTAGCGCTACATCCTGTGATGAACCCATATCATTATTGTTCTTCGAGGATTTTTTCTAATATCGTAGTATTTGTTCAAAAAATGCAAACACCGCCTTATATGATTTTTTTAGAGCAGAAAACTGTTTGAGAGTAGGAATAATTCTAGCTTTTATCATAGTACTGACTTTTGCCAGCGTAGCATATGCAGAGGAGTTGGATATCAGGAGCGTCCCCCCAAGGCTTGCTGAGAATTCGGATGGCAAGATACACGTTTTTGTTACAGAGGGAGAGAGCATAATTCCAAAAAAAATTGACGGTCTGACTATTACATCCAGTGATTCAGACATTTTACATATTGAGGAGATGGCAAGTAGTGATTCTTTCATAATTGAAGCTACTGTCAGGGCAGGCAAGGCTGGGACAACCACTCTGTATGTCGCAGCACCCGGGTTTACCTCAAAAGAGTTGCCAATCACTGTCTATGGAAACAAAAACAATGCGGCGACACTCTTGGTGAAGATAACGCCAGACACTTTTACAACAAATGGCCCAAACGAGGGATACATCTCAGTCGAACTAGCAGATGAGGATGGCTTTCCTGTGATAGCCAAGGAGGATACAACAATACTCCTAAACACTCCAAACAATGATGTCGTGGATCTGTCCAGTCAGAACATCATGATAAAAAATGGCGAGTATTTTACGTACACCAAATTTCACATCAAGCATTCCGGTGAGGCCACAATTTATGCGTCTGCTGCAGGAGTCAAGACCCAGTCCGGCACCATAACTGTAAGCGAAGACGACAATCTTACGGTGGAACTGTATGCATACCCAAAAACACTTTCAATTCACGACGCAGCCAGGGGATTCATAATTGTACAGCTGCATGATTCAGGTGGAAGGCCTGTAATAGCCCAAAAAGATATCACAGTGTTTTACAAAATTACCGATTCGAGTTATACTGCGGTTACGAACTACAGCACCAATTATAAGCAGAAAACCGAAGGGTACTTCCAGATAAACAAGGGTTCGTACTGGGGCTACACGCAGTATGCTCTCCCCTCCTCAATTGAGGACACCTACTCCATTTCGGTTTCCTCCACAGACCCATTCATAGTAGATTCGGATCAGGTTGTAACGGAAGACTTGGAATTGGTGGATGACAAGTTTGTAAAGTTCGATACTCTGCCTGTTTTGAGTACGGGTAGGTCGGAGCTCATAGGCATAGTCTACCTCGAGGACGCAAATGGAGATCCAGTAGTTGCAAAAAAAGATCTTGGCATAAAAATTGATTCCTCTGATCCTGCCTCGCTCTCAGTCGAGGAGGTGATAATTCCTGCAGGTGATCAGGTGGCACTGGTCTATGGCAGGGTAAGCCACAGCCTACCGTCGGATCTTCAGCTAAGACCGGCAGATAATGAGAGTGAGGTTGAGAGCATTACGGTCTTTGGTCCAGACAAGGATTCCCTTGATATGGTAGCCGAGCCGCTCATACCAAGTGTTCTTGCCGGCACCGACTTCCCGATGGTTTTGTATTTAGAAGATAGTGGCGAGACATCCAGCTTTGGCGAAAACCATAACGTTGTACTTTCACCAAATGAATTCATAGAGATTCAGCCAGCGCAGATCAGGCAGGGGGATACGCTGGTCATAGTTAATTCTAGATCACTAAAGGACGGATTGGCAAGTCTCTCCGTTGAGGTGGGCGACTTTGAGGATCTGCCAGTGATAGATAGCTTGTCTGCAGAAGCTGCCACACTAGACCTAGATTATTCCAAAACAATTTTTGTTGGTACCAACGATGTGTTTACAGTCCAGCTTCTCAATTCTGGTGGTTCGCCCACATACGCAACAAGTGATATTGATATCAGCATAGTGTCAAAAGAACAAGGAATACTGGAGCTTCCTTCCAAAGTGACAATATCAAAAGGTAACCATTACACCACATTTGATGTCGCCCCCAAATCCGCCGGCCAGACCGAGGTTTCGTTCATCTCAGAGGACCTGCCTTTACTCAAAGAGGAGATATCTGTAACAGGACTCGGACCGCAGATTAGCATTTCTGGACCAGATTCTGTGAGTGCGGCAGACATGTTTACCACAACCATTCTGGCATCATCTGGTGAAAAACCACTTGCAGACATGAATGTACAGTGGAATGTGAATGGAGGAATAATGCACTTTGCAAACAGCAAGACAGATCTTGCAGGTCAGGCAACAATTACTGTTATTCCCAGAGACTCAATTGTCAACATTGAGGCAGTTGTAGGTGGTGGTTGGTTCCCCCCAACCAGCGTAACAAAAATTGTCTCTGTCATTCCCCTTGCCAATACGGTTGAGCAGCCCCCACCCCCCAATTACAAGCCACTTGAGATCTTTGGAATAGATCCTGTATTGTTCATAGTTCCAGGTGCGATTGGTGCAGCAGGATTCATGCTAAAAAAGAAAGGCCAGCTCGCAATAAAAAAATAAATTTTGCAAGCAAGACACAGACAAATTTTTCCTAATATACAGACAAAAAAATCGTCCGTTTAATTCGAACAGCAGCTTGATTATCAAATTTGATTCCATGTGAACGACATAAGGAGTAGTGAACAGTTTAGCTAATCTAAAACTTGGAATCTTCGATAAGATTCTCAAAAATTCATCGCGAAAAAGACCCATGTATTTCCAGTCACTACTTTCAGGAGAAGATATTACGCTTGACGGATGTTCTTTTGAGGAAGTGCTTCCCTATTCGCTGATGTCCATTCCCATTTGTACCATATCGCCAAATGACAACGTCTGGGTTGCGGCGTCAATGCTGTCAAGGATTTCCGACGTCACAAACTGCCTAGTTGTAGTCGAGGACGAGTTCCCGATAGGAACTATTGGCGCATTCGAGATACTTGATGGTTTGTACAAGAATCCAACTGCCAGGTATCTTGAGGAATCGATCACCAAAATAATGAATGCTGATTTTTACATCGATTCACGAAATACCGACGTTGCAAGCATTTTAAGGAAAATGGGTAAGATACGGGATCCCTTTACCATAATAGAAAACAATGGTGCGGGTTTTTCCCAGTTTTCTATTCGACAGGCTTTGGAGATCGGTTCATTGTGCAAAACCGATTTTACTGCTTCATCATTTCCAAAAAAACAGATTTCCACATTCAAAAGAGACGACAGAATCATTGATGTTGTCAAAAAACTGGAACAGGCAAGTGACAGGGTTGTTTTTTTGGACGGCCAAGTTGCGTTTGTAAATCATGGTGTCGTTCTGGAAAAAATCAAGGAGCTAAATACGGCGCGGATGGACAATCTATTGGATATCAGTGCAAGCACACTCAAGACAGTTACTCCCACCCTTGTTTCAGAAAGGTTGTCACTTTCAGAGGTTTGTAAGGTAATGCTCGGCACGGGATATCCATGCGTTATGACCTCCGAGCAGGTAATTACTCCGCACGATATCCTTGGTCTTTTCTGCAGGGGGATCTAAATGTCTAGGCCACTGGAACACCTGAGGAACCATCTGGATACAATGAAAAGGGAGCTTGAAGAGACAACATCTCAAATCAAAAGGCTGGAAGCAAAAAACAAAACATGGAATGATTTTTCGGATGATTCCATAGACATGCTAAAAATGCAGCAAACTCATCTTGCTGAAGAGATTTCCAGAATACAAAAAGCGATAAAAAAATCGCGCTCAAAGACCCTGCTTGTTGCAGAGCTGACCGTTTTGCCTGCCGTGTTTTTGCTCATTTTTGCCACAGATATTGGCACTACACTTGATCTCAGTACGCAGCCAGCGGACATCATGAAGACCAAATATTTTACTGAAAACATCAGGGGCGATACAGTTGATACGTGGAAGTCCTGGCGCCTTGTTGGCACCACACTAAATGTGAATATTATAAAATCGCCTCAAATAACTGAGCGCCAGATTGCCATTATAAAAAACGCCATTACATCCACCAGAATTCTGACCGATAGCCAAGGCACATCCCAGCCAGTCTATGAAGGATGGGCAGGGGCGCTAATGAATGCGTCTGTCCGTCAGACAAAATACAATATTCCAACAGAGTTTAATTTCGTTGAAAGCAATAATGGTGCAGGAGATATAATTATCACACTTTCCAGCATCAGGGACGCAGACGGGTATACTGGCTATACCAAGTCCATCATAGAGGAGAACGAGATTCTAAAGTCGTTTATCACCATTTATGATGTTTCAGATATGCCCGATGGACAATTGGCAACAATTGTAAGGCACGAGTTTGGCCACGCACTTGGGCTTGGCCATTCTACTGCACAGGAGGACCTGATGGCGCCATCGGTTGACATGACCGTTCCATATGTATCAGAGTGTAACATCGATGCAATCGTCAGCCTTTACAATGGCAATGAAGGCAAAACAGTTTGCGGATAGATTACGGTCCTTTTTCGTTTAGTACCAGCGCAAGCAGTGCCGCCCTTGTAAATTTGCCATACTCAGCCTGCTTGAAGTATTTTGCCTGAGCCGCGGCATCAACATCTGTTGAGATCTCGTCGATTCTTGGCAGCGGATGTAAAATTATTGCGTCCTTTTTCATTTTTCCTATGACGTCAAGGCCGATTTTGTAGCTGCCCCTGACCTTCTGGTATTCTTCCTCGTCTGGAAACCTTTCTTTTTGTATTCTGGTGACATAAATAACATCT
>SBBK01000172.1 GCA_005240025.1 archaeon | reverse complement strand
GACGCCATGATATTTGCGCTCGGGGAAAACAGGCCAAAGATAATGCGTGTGGACAAGCTTCGCTCCCTGATTCATGATATCGAGGGCTCAAGGCGCGGAACAAAAATGGCCCGCGTCAGCCTGCATTTTGATAATGTGGACAGAAAGATTCCAGTTGACGCCAACTCTGTGGTGATAACGCGAGAAATGGACGAACACGGAGAAAACATTTACTACCTAAACCAAAAACAGACCCACCGAAACCAAATCCTTGACCTGCTGGAGGTGGCAAATGCCAGCCTCACTCAGCTAAACGCCGTACAACAGGGAACGGTCACAAGGATCTCCGAGTTTTCTGCGGAAGAAAAAAGGACCGTAATTGAAGACCTTATCGGCCTGGCGTATTTTGACGAAAAAAAGGCCGAGTCAATAAAGCAGCTAGAGGACGCAGACAGGCGGTTGGAGGTGGCGCTGGCAAGAATGGATGAGATTAAAAAAAGAATTGACGAGCTAGAAATAGAGCGAAACCAAAAGCTCAGATACGAGTTTATAAGCCGCGAGCTGGACAGACTGCACGCAATCTCCGCCTCAAACAGGATGAAATCGATTCAGGCAGAAAAGCTCTCAAAGGAGCGAAGCCTCCATTCCCTGGTATCTGAGGCAAAAAGGCTTGATGAGGAACGTGCCATACTAAAAAAAGAAATAACCCAACTCGAGGCGCAAAAGTCCACATTCATGGAGGAGGCAGACTCATACAACAAAGCCAAGGCCTCAATCGACTCTGAACTGAGCGCAGCAATGCATGTGTACGAAACAGCAAACACCGAGATCATCACAAAAACAAGGCGGCTCGGCCAGATCCGGGCAAGACTGCCTGAAATTACGCAAGACCTTGAGGGGTTGGCCCTGGGCCGCGCACAGCTCGAGGCACAGATTGTTTTACAAAGGGCAGACAGCGGGAAAATCCGCGAAGAAAAAAACCGAATCTACGAAGAGATCAAGTCGCTGGAATCCGAAGTGTCCGAAGTCTACAAGCAACAGTCAAGAGCAATCTCGCAAAGAAAAGAAATAGACGAAAAAATACATGGCCTGACACAAAAGCTAAACCATGCCAAGGTAACTGTAGCCACACTCGAATCGGAAATTAATGACGCCAAACTAAAAATTGACACAAACAAAAACAGACAGCTCGAAATTACTGCCGAGTCAGCAAAACTGGCTCAGCTAAGATCCCGGCTAGAGTCCATTAGAGCAAACCACAAAGACGCAATCACAGAACTGAGGTCAAGAATATCTGCTCAAATGGTCAGGCAAACAAAAATCGAGTCCGAAATTGACGAGCTCTCGATAATTCTGGAAAAGGCCTCAAAGGCAGCTGCCCAGTATGATGCAAAAATCCGTCTGGTCAAAGGAATAATGCACGAGGATTATACCATTGCAAGCCTCAAAGAACACAGCACCGAGCTTGGAATAGAGGGCCTGGCATACGATCTGTTGTCATGGGACAAAGAAAACGAGAGGGCGGTTTTGGCGGCGGCCTCCGACTGGATCAAATCATTTGTCGTAAAAGACTTTGCAACGCTGGTAAGTCTGGCCGAGGTTGCTCGAACAAAAAAACTCCCAAAGATGAAAATAATCCCACTCGATGCGATTCCCAGGTTCAGGCTTTCCATGCCGCCTGATTCCGAGGTCATCGGGATGCTTTCCGACTTTGTCCGCTGCGACTCAAAATATGCATCGCTTGTGACATTTTTGTTTGGGAATGTGGTGATGGTAAAATCCAGGGACGGAGCCATGCGTCTGTCCAAATCTGGCTACAAAACTGTGACTGCCGAAGGCGAGTTCTTTGAGGCAAAGGCGTGTGCGGCAATAATTGACATCAACTCCAAGATATCAAAGCTGACAAAAATCATCTCGATGAGCACCTCAGTTGAGGGACTAACCCAGTCCATCCACCTTCTCAAAAAATACATCCAAAAGAAAAAACTGACACAAAAAAAATTTGATGGAATCATCCAAAATTACAAAGACCGGCTCTCAATATCAGAAACGGGCCTTGCAAACGCGGATCTCAGTTATTCGGATCTAAAGATCAAGATGGCTGCCATCGAAAGGACCAGGTCCCAGCTGGAATCGAGGATATCAAGTTTGCAGCGGAACCTTGAGCGCGTCTCTGTGGAGCATTCCAGGATGGACTCCCATGCTGCCTCATTGGAACAACGAATCACCCTGGTCCAAGACAACTATGCGGACGGCGAAAACCATCGTATCGCCGGTGATCTGGAAAGGCTAAACGGCAAACGCTCGCAGCTGATGTCGTTGCAGTCTGAAATAGTAAACAGTTTGAGGGATAAAGAGTCCCAGATTGCTACACTGTCTGCACAGGAACTGGGCGAAAAGACAAAGATGCGAGACATGCGCGAAGAACAATCGTCACTAACCCACGAGATGCGCGAAATAGAGTCGCGCCTCGGTATTCTTGAAAAAGAAAAAGAACAGGCGAACCAAAACCTCGTAGCACTAAGAGAAAAAGAACAGGTCCTCATCACAACATCCGGGACATCGATCTCAAGACTGCAGGAATTCGATGCAAATCTTGGCAGACTAAACGAGAGGGAGCGAAGCCACACAAGGGAAATAAATGCACTGGAGAGGCAGTCAGATTCGCTTTCGCGGGACATACGCGACATTGTTGAAAACGAGGCCAAAATCCAAAAAATTCTAGAAAAGTACGGCTATGGGGAAACAACCGAGGCCTTTGAGGTTGACTCGATGCTGGATCCACTAGAATCTGAGATGGGCTCCCTGACGTCCAAACTTAATGCCACAGCACCGCAGACATACATCGAGATATCAAACGGATACCGTTCCATGTCTGACAGAAAGAACGAACTCGAGGAAGAACGAAACGCAATTGTAAAGTTCATCGAGGAAATAGACAAGGACAAAAGGCAGACTTTTCTGGAGGCATTTGACAAAGTAGACAAAGAAATTCGTGATGCGTTCCACACCATGACGGGGGGCGACGCATGGCTTGAGCTCCAAAACGAGGACGACATATTCAATTCTGGCATCTCGTATCTTATCCAGTTCCCGAACAAACCAAAAAGAGAGTCCACCTCCATTTCCGGCGGCGAAAAAACGCTTGCGGCAATTGTGTTTGTGCTTGCGCTGCAAAAGCTAAAACCATCGGCGTTCTATTTGTTTGACGAAGTGGATGCGCATCTTGATGCGCCCAACTCGGAAAAACTCGCAAAAATAATAGAGCAGCGCGCAGATGGAAGCCAGTTCATCATGGTTTCACTCAAGGACTCTGTAGTACAAAAGGCCAAGCTCATTTATGGCGTTTATCCAAAAAACGGCGTCTCCCACGTGGTAACATACAAGGACAAAAGAATACAATCCGTCACAAACTAGTCCAGCTTGGCAAAACAGGCAACGCTTCTCTCACCGATTCTTTCAAGTGGTGGTTCCTGGGAACACTTGTCAAAAACATATGGGCACCTTGCCCTGAACCTGCAGCCCTGATACACATCAACGCCGGTTGCGTCGTTGATTCGAATCTTTTTTTGCCTGTGCAGGTTCTCAGGATCTGGTTCCGACAATGCGTCAAGGAGCGCCTGCGTGTAGGGGTGCTTTGGAGAAAGCAAGACCTCGTCTACTGGCCCAACCTCAACCAGCTTGCCCATGTACATTATGGCTATAATGTCTCCAAAATACCTTGCAGTTGCCAGGTCGTGCGTAATGTATACAAACGAAATGCCGTGCTCATCTCGAAGCGAATCCATCAATTCCAAAATCTCGGCCCGAATCGAAACATCGAGCATTGATACCGGCTCATCTGCAATGATCAGCTTCGGTCTGAGGGCAAGGGCCCTTGCCAGGACCACCCGCTGCCTCTGGCCTCCGGACAACTCGTGGGGATATTTTCCAAGTATCTGGTCTACTGGTTCCAGCTTTACCTGGCGCAGTGCCTCCCTTACCATCTCCTGCCTTTTCTTTGAATCGCCGACTTTGTGGATCTCAAGGGGTTCGTCAACAATGTCTCGAATTTTCATCTGGGGGTTGATAGAATCATATGGGTCCTGATGCACCATCTGGCACCCCATCCGGATTTTTTTCAGGTCGTCTTTTTTGTCTGTTATCTCCCTGCCATCAAAAATTATTTTTCCGCCATCTGGCGCAATTGCACGCAGAATCAGTTTCGCAACAGTTGACTTGCCGGAGCCCGATTCGCCTGCAAGGACGAACACCTGCCCTCGTCCCACTGCAAAGGAGACGTCGTCTACTGCCCGTACGGGTACCGACTTTTTGCCGAGCCAGTTTTTCTTAACGAAATGTTTTCTGAGGTTTTCGATTCGGAGTAACTCATTCAATGCATGAAATTAGACGAATCAGTATATCTAGTAAGCTCGGCCGAAAATTACCTTTGTTGTGCTTTTTTCCTTGCAGTAGATGCACCCCTCATTCGGATTTTCGGCGCCAAACGGAATTACGCGAATATCTGCCATGGTGTCTTCTTTGATTTTCTCCTCGCAGACTGCTCTGCCGCACCAGGGGGCCTCAACAAAGCAACCGCTTTCCAGTGCGGTTTTTAGTGCGGAATAATCTGACTCTTTTACTGTTTTTTCGTCCAATCTTTTTTTTGCAGCAGCAAACATCTCGTCCTGGATCTGCTGTAAAATTGTGCCTATCTGGGACTCAATCTGATCAAGGGGGAGGTCGGATTTCTGTCTGGTGTGACGTCTTGCTATGGTTACCTTCTGCCTGTCCAGGTCTTTTGGCCCAATCTCAATCCGCAGGGGGACACCCCTCAGCTCCCACTCGTTGTACTTGAAGCCTGGCGTCAGCTCATTTCTACTGTCTACATGAACGCGGACTCCAATATTTTGGAGGGTTCTTTCAACCTCGACTGCCTTTGTCAGCACCCTTTGTGAGTCCCTGTCAGAATAGTAAATTGGGATGATGACTGCCTGTACTGGCGCAATCCTTGGAGGTAGCACGAGGCCCTTGTCGTCGCCATGTACCATTATTGTGGCGCCAATCAGTCTCCAGGATACCCCCCACGATGTCTGCCATGCAAATGTCTCGACATTGTTTCTGTCAAGGAACTTGACATCAAACGGTTTTGAAAAATTCTGGCCAAGAAAGTGCGATGTCCCCATCTGGAGCGCCTTGCCGTCTGGCATGATGGACTCCATGGTTGTAGTGTATACTGCGCCAACAAACTTTTCCCTGTCGCTTTTTTTGCCGGTAATGACAGGTATGGCAAGCTCGTCCTGCACTGTTTTTTTGTAAATTTCCAAGATTTCAAGGACCTCTTTTTCAGCTTCCTCTTTTGTGGCGTGCACAGTGTGGCCTTCCTGCCACAAAAACTCGGACGTTCTCAAAAACGGCTTTGTTGCCTTGATTTCTGCACGCAACGCCGTATTCCAGAAATTTATCTTCAGGGGCAGGTCGCGCCAGCTTTTCACCCATTTTGAGTACAGAGAATATGCCAGGGTCTCAGATGTTGGGCGGAGGGCAAGCCTGTCGCCTATCTCCGAATCTCCTGAATGTGTCACCCAGAAGACCTCGGGATTAAATCCTGCAAAGTGATCCTTTTCTTTTCCCAGAAGCGATTCCGGGATTAGCACCGGCAGAAAGCCGTTTCTGTGGCCGGTTTTTTTGAGTTTTTCATCCAGCGATGATCTGATTGACTCCCAGATGGCATATCCATCTGGCCTCAGAACAATGAGCCCCTTGACAGGAGCATAGTCTGCCAGCTCGGCTTTTAGCACTACCTGTGTGTACCATTCTGAAAAGTCGTCCTTTTTTGATACGGTTATGCCAACACTTTCTTTACTCAATGATACGGTGCCAAAATTTTGACTAATGAGCTTTTCCTAGATGCTTCAAAGCCATGTTCTATGGGTCTGGAATGATGTGGTTCGTTTAAATGGCAAATAGCTGCCGTCCGCTACATGAATAAGGTTGCAGTCATTGCAGCATTGATCTTTGTATCCGGGTTTTCATTGGCATATGCAGAAGAGAACGAAAATCTTGCATTTGCAGGCTATCTGGAGGAGACACTCGGGCACTTTCACGCACTTGAGCTAAACCTGGATGACAATAATGCCGAACTTGCAATAGTTCATGCAACACATCCGATAGCCGAGCTTTATGATCTAATGAGGCCTGAACTTCAAGAATATGACCCAGAGTTTGACGCAAAGGTGCAGCAAACCCTCACAAACCTTCGCGAAAAAACCGTCGATGTCACAAGAGAGGAGGCACAAACAGCAATAGATGAGGCAAGAGCAATCATCGAAGAGACAAGAATGCTGGTTGTTGGCGAGGCACTAAGCGACGACCCAAATTTCAAACTCGCACTAGTTAAAGGGCTTCTTGAGACCTCGGCTGCAGAATATGCCGAGGCAGTGGATGGAGGCGAGATCACGGAAATGGTGGAATTTCAGGACGGTTCTGCATTTGTGTGGCAATCCCAGCAAATATTTGACGAGATAAAGGACGGCCTTCCAGAACACGAAGTTGAGGAAATTGATGAATTTTATACTGATCTCCGGGCCGCATACGATGACGGGGCAGAACCATCGCTGGTGCAAACACTCGTAAACGGAATAACACACGAAATAGATGAAATCACCGGTGAGGAATCCGAGGAGACTGACCTTGAGACGCGATTTGAAAACATTGAACATCATTTGTTTGAGGTAAAGGAATACTATTCTGGCGGCAACACGGACGAAGCACTGGCACATGCAACCAGAGCGTATCTGGACGAATACGAATATCTCGAGGCACCAATTTCGGAATATGATGACAATCTGATGGAGAAAATTGAGGTAATGCTTCGCGAGGATTTGAGAAGCATGATAAAGGATGGCGCGTCTGTAGATGATGTCAACACACACATCGATGGCATTCTGGTAAATCTGGACAAAGCAGAAGATCTGGTCCTGGCTGAAACCGCAGAAGAGGGAGAACACGAAATCATCCCGCCACTGAGACAGGTCAAATCCGGCATCGAACCAAACCGGGTAGATTGCGGCACAATGGAATTATTAATCAAAAAATCGACAGGCTCCCCCGCATGCGTAAAACCTGCAACTGCAGAAAGACTGGTTCAGGCCGGCTGGGGCACAAGACTGCAATAATTTATTTCAGGAGCGCGCCTTTGCAGAGGACCTTGCCTATTACCCTGCTCTGAAAATTGGGGCATACAAAGCACTGGATAAAACCTATCTCGCTTTTCAGGACCGGACAGTCTACAAATTCCTGCTTCATTCGCTTTAGCATTTTTGGACTGACACCTTTGAGCTTTATCTTTCCTTTTTCATCCATCATGCCGGACGTTCTGAGCTCGTCTTTTGCCTGCTCAGATAGTTTTTGCGATTTCTCGGCAGTCTTGACTTCGACTTCGAATTTGTGTTCAAGCTCATCCATGGACTGGAGTTTTTCTACCGTGATTTAATATTATTGGTGCGATCTATAGTCCGACTTCAACTTTTATATTGATAGGTTTTTGTCCAAAACTTGGAAAACAGTTGCTTGCAATTTTCGACGTGGAAGGGGTCCTCTTTGACGCAGAATACCTGCCGATTCTTGCAGAAAAGGTAAACAAGGAAAAAGAGATCTGGGAGATAACCCGAAAGGGCATCCAGGGATTGATCAAGTGGGAGGAAGGCCTCCAAACCCGAGTCAATGCGCTAAGAGGCCTCAGCTACGATATCTGCAAGCAAGTGGCAGACGAGCTTCCAATCATGACGGGGGCAAGGGAGACATGCAGGGCCCTCAAGGCTGCAGGATGGAAGCTGCTTGCCGTATCCGGCGGATTTACAATAATGACAGACAGGCTCAAAG
>SBBK01000177.1 GCA_005240025.1 archaeon | reverse complement strand
GGTAAGACGCATACTGCAAAACGATGGGTTGTAGAAAGAACAGCATCACGATACAACAGGTTCCGCAAGCTTCTGATAAGGTTTGAAAAGAAAGACGTAAACTATCTGGGGCTGATACAGTTTGCCAGCTGTATCATAACATACAGGGCAATACGCTGGTAATCTGGGGCAAAAGCCAGGACTCATCTAGCGTAAGCAATCTTGATTTGGTATCTGTGAGCTATCCTGAAGAGATTTTTGTACAATTTCTGTAACTGGCAGTCCAATTATGAGTGGTGTCATATCAGCAAGTCCGAAAATGGGGTTTTAGGATAGGCTCTAATTCATCCCATTCCTGACGATGATCTGATTTTCTCTACCAGAATAGCTTTGGATCAGAACTCTCCTGACCAGTTTCATGTATCACTGGAATGAACACAATGAGAAATTGATTAGAAGAGGTGAGATTTTCATCTCAAAGGATGTCATAAAAAACTGGAATAAGGAACTTGCCATTATGAATCGAGGCAAAAGGGGAAGAAGGTATCGATTCCCCAATTCATTCATGAAGATTCTGGGATACGTCCGGGTGTATTTTGGGCTGCCATACAGGCAGACGGAAGGCCTGATCAGAATGTACAGCACAATGCCATACGTGCCAGATTACACTGCCATACACACGAGAATCTGCAAGCTTGACATTACTATAAAGGCAGATGCATTAAAAGGCAACATCGAGCTGGTAGTGGATTCCAGTGGAATCAAGGTGACAAATCGTGGCGAGTGGATGTGCCACAAGTGGGATGGCAAAAGAAAGGGATTTCTGAAAATACACGTAGGCGTCGATGTGTCCACAAAACAGGTCCTTGCCGTAAAAATAACATATGAGCATTCTCATGATTCAAAGCATCTCAAATACTTGCTTGGGGAATCTGCCAAGTTTGGTACAATATCCAAGGTGCTAGGAGCTGGTGCGTTTGATTCTAGGGAATCATCTGATATGCTTGCCAATATTGAGGCTGCACCTGCGATTCGGGTCAAAAAAAATGCAATACCCAATGCAAAAGGATGCTACCCACGAAAGCTTGCCGTACTGGCACAAAAGGTAGATTACAAAAAATGGGCTGCCAGTGTTAGCTATGGAAAAAGTGGATTGTCGAGTCGGTCTTTTCTGCCATAAAGAGAATGTTTGGTGAGTAGGTCCGATCCAAGAAAAGACGTAACATGATACAGGAACTGATGTTGAAAATATCATTATACAACAGATTCATGGTAATGTAGGAAGGATAGGCATCTACTGGGCAGTATAGAATTATTCGGATTTAGTCGACAGAGCATAAATTTTCTAATAATCTTTGACAATCAAATTCTACAAAAATTAGAATAGATTCATCCTATAACACACGTATTGAAAGAGCCTGTCTTCTTACGTCTTTGACTATGTATCTACTGCCGTGCCACGCCTCTGGAGACGTTACATCAAAACACATCATAGTATTGTCCAAATTATACGGCTCAAAGATTATCTTGGATTCGTCTTCACCATCTGAGATATATGTCCCACCGGGATCACCCTTTTCCCAACCTTTGCAAAAATAAAACATCATTTGAAGCCTAAATGTTGTAGCTCCATTGCAATCCATGTAGCCATCCAAATGTGGCAAGCTAAAATCTCCTTGATGAGAATTCATAAAGCTCATGTATTCCGCTTTCTGAATATCCCATCCGGTAAACTCGGAAAGATTCTTCTTAAATTCTTCGGAAGCTGCATATTTGATGAGCTTGTTCCATTCCTTGCTGAATTCAGGGTGATCTTTATTCACATAATCACTTGGGATGCCAATCATCTTTTGCTGTGATGATCTTGCATAATCGGACGGATTGTCCCAGGTTTTGTCCCATTTTGGATATGTGGCATAAAGCTTATCGTAAAAGTCCTGATGGAAAACATTCTCTACGTATGCCCATTTGCACGGTTTGCCGGTTTTAAATGCCTTGGAGTTTTTCTTAAAACTATCCCAGTTTATTATTCCAGCAGAGTCTTCCAATTCGATCCCAACTTTTATTCTCTACAATAAATACTTAGACGATATTCTCAACTCTGAGTTTTTAATGCCAAGGTGTTCATTTTATACAACAGACCGGTGACTATTGTACGATACTTTTGTTTTATTATCGGACTGATGATCTTGTATTTAAGAGCAACCTTGTAGTCCGCATTGACTACGACTTTGGTTCCAGAATTGTTGCTTTCAAACGAAACCTCCAGCACTGTTCCTTTAAAGGGACCAAAAGTAACCTCGGTTTTCATCTTGTTTGGGGGAATTATATGATGGGTGGATTTTTGAACCAACTCGTGACTGAAGATGCTTCTGAACACAAACACCTCCTCAGTCTGTGCACTTGATTCGCTCTTTTCTAGGATTTTTAGACTTGTCAAATAACCTTCGAAAAATTTTTGGTAATTTTCAAAATTAGAAGCTACTGCAAATAACCTGTCAGGCGAGGCGGGCAAATTAAGAGAAAACTCTAGTTTCGTCAAGTCAACCCTGTTTTTCTAATATTGATATAAATCTTTTAGGCTCAATATCAAAGATAAGCACCGTTCACAATCCCGAGTATTGACATTAAAAAGTTGATAAAGATAAAAATACGGGAGTCTGGTTGATTGAAAACCAAAATCATTGCCTATCTTGTTATCGCGTTTGCTCTTTCATTCATGACGCTTTTGGGTTTTCAGAGC
>SBBK01000115.1 GCA_005240025.1 archaeon | reverse complement strand
CAAGACTGGATCAAGCCACACGTGTGGATTGGTGACATTTGCAGAATTTAGATCAATGCCAGCAGTTGTTTCAACAAATTCTACATTCGCATACTCTGTTGTGATTAATTTGTCAACGAATGGCTCCATGCCGCCACCATTGTAGACAAAAAGATCTGCGTCTTTTATCTTCAACACATCAGTAGCGCTCGGTTCCCAGTCATGCGGTTCAATCCCAATTGGGATAAATGTGGAAACATGTGCGTCGTTGCCTGCCACATTTTTTGAAAATTCGTACAATGGATAAAAGGAGGCAACCACGGTGAGCGTTGGATTGGTTTGTACATCTTGTTGTTTATCGTTAATGACATCATAACTCAGTACAGCGGCTATTGCCGTAATTACAAGACCTGCACCCACCACCAAGTATTTTCTCACACCAGAACACGCCTAGATTTATTAATAAATCTATAAAAAGTTAATAATTTTAAGGGCTATGTTTATAAAAAATTTAATAATAAATCCCTCATGCCAATCATCTCTATCTCGCTAAGTGACGAGTTGCTCTCAGAAGTTGACAGGCTACAAAGGTCTATGGGGTTCACAGGCAGATCCGAAGTAATTCGAGCCGGGATTCGCAATTTTGTTTCCGAAGAAAAACAAAAAGATGCATTGGCAGGAAGCCTGCATGCAATTTTGCTCGTAGTTCACAACGACGAATTTGATGACATAATTGCGGGACTAAAACACAGTTTTGAGGATTTGATAATAACGCACCTACACAGCAAAATTCATGGTGATAAATGTGTGGAGTTGTTCATGTTGGATGGCGAGGCAGAAAGAGTAGATATGATTACACGCAACTTTAGGACCAATAAAAAAATGGATACCGTCAAGCTGGTTGCGTTATGATAAAAAAGACGCTTTGGATTTTCTTAATGGTGGCTACATTTGGCGTTGCCGTCATTCAAACTGAGAACAGTTATGGACACGGTCTTGGTATTGATACCATAAAATCTATGACCAATGGAAAACAAGTCACAATTACTACACAAATAACACCAAGCAATTTTTCAGATGAGGAACAAAGAAAAATCATTATTTCTGCGGCAGATACTCTGACGAATCAGAGTCTTGCAAACGTCATATTTCATATCAATCTTTTCCATGAAGGGAAAAAAATTATCAGGGACTCGTTTTTTGCAGATGATGGAAGGCTAACAATACAAGTGAGGCCAACGACAGATAACCAAATCCAGATCAGTGGAGAGCGAAACACCATACTTGGTGCATGGCGCGAAACAGAGTCAATGCCAGTCGAACTTGCTGGGCCAATTTTCGGTACGGGCGGATTATATCATTTTGAAATTGGGCTAAATCAGACCGATGGGGCAGGAGTCACTGGAGATTTTGGACTATACACAGCTGATGTTACCGTCGTAACAGATCATCCCTACACACAGGTGGACAGAAACGGCAATGACGTGGAATTTGGAGTCAGGTCTTATTATGATAAGGTCTCAAGTTTCAAATATGATTCAGGCACGAACACGGTCAACTTTGAGATGCCGTTTGACTGGGATAGGCAGAATATATCCCATGTGCCAGTAGTTCACATGGAAGTTCATTTCCCCAAAGATTTTGGAGACTTTTTTGTACCAAGCTATGTAGGAAAGGCGAATGGAATCGAGCTATTCAAGTCATCTGTTACTGTTGATGATTATTCTGGAACAAACGAGAGAATAGTTCACTTTGTTCTCTCACAAGACAACCTTGGTTTCTTAAAGCAGGCACAGAAAGCATCTGGAAATGAAAACCCGCAAAACATACAATTTACTTTGGAGGCAAGCAACAAGACAGTCTTTCCAATGATCGCACTTACAAAAAACGAGCAGATTCAAGTAGATCTCTCATGGGATCCAGTAACAATTGAGCCAGATAAAAATACAAGATTTATCTTTACTTTTAGAAATCCAGATACGGGAGAAACTCTGCGTAATACGAATTATGATTTTATCATAATACAAAATGGAGATGAACTTTACAGAAAGTCAGCAAATGCACAAATCGGCGGGGATTTTGCAGACTATACGTTTCCAGAAGACAAGACAGGTTACACAACAATTAGATTCGAGAATCTACGTGGAACTGACGCCAGCACGGAGTTTGGTATTACGGTAGTGCCGGAATTCGGTTCACTGGTGTTTGTAATATTTTGTATCGCGATTTCGATTTGCCTTGTTGCCAGCAGACGAGTTAGCATTTGACTAAAAGTTTCTTGGCATTTGCTGGATCTAAAATGATGAGCATTCTGAGTTTCAGATCACTTTCTGAATGAAATTCCGCGCTACAGGCAATAAGTGATTGTGATGTGATTCCAATTTCTACTGCTTGAAATTCTAACAATGACTTGAATGTGTCTACTGCAAAACCAGGAACGTCTGCGTTTGTTTTGCAATTTTGCTCTTTGGCCAGTGCACCAAAAAATGAACCCGAAAGAATGTTACCGGTTTCTGAGAGGGAGGATTGTTCGAGTTTTGTAAAGGCGCCGAATCGTTTTTTGCCCAAAAGCCTTGCAGCAAATCTTTTGCCCTCTTTTTTAGGCATGTAATAAAGGACACCTACCTGGATATCACCACTCTGTCGCAGATATACAGCAGACATGTCTTCTGAATCTGCAAATGCTGGTGTGAGCTCATCTAGCTCGGCAAAATCATAAAGCCTTATCTTTCCCACACTACACCTTACTGGTTCACCCAAAAGCATTGAAAGTGCATCCACTGTTTTTGTCGATATGCACTTGAAAAAGACCTCAGAAAGGCGTCCAAGCTCATTGCCAGTCAGAGTTAGTGCTTGCATTGTTTATCTCTGTCTCAATACCTTGTTTAAAACGAGTCCCACATTGCCTCTATCGAACGGTTTTACAATATAGTCTCTTGCACCAAGCTTCATGGCATCCTGAACTATTTGTTTTTGTTCTACAGATGTCACCATTATTACCTTGGCTGCAGGATCAATCTTCATAATTGCTCGCAGTGCCTGAATACCGTCAGCCCGTGGCATGTTTACATCCATGGTCACCAGATCTGGTTTTTGTGTCTGGTACGCTTTCACACCTTCTACACCATCTACTGCCTCAATTATTTCCGATGCAAGACCGTTCCCCTTGATGATGTCTTTTAGTACAACTCTCATAAACGAGGCATCATCAACTACGAGAATTTTTTTGGCAGAATGATTCATTGTTTGTTTTCCTCCAGTACACTATGTATGATTGAAGAATCATCAAGCAGCCTGGCCACATCAAGGAGGATAAGAAGTTTGTCTGTCTTTACAATGCCTTTGATGTAATTTGATTCAAGCATATTTTCTGGTGCCGATTCAATGTCCTTTGTTTGAATACGCATGACCTGATCTACCTCATCAACTAGGATCCCAATTAGCAAGTCTTTTGCATCAGCTATTAGGATTCGTTGTTTTGTGCTATGCGATTCTCCTGAACCAAGGCACAACTTTTCCTTTACGTCAATTATCGGAATTATTTGATCCCGTAGATTCATTATTCCTTTGACGTATGTCTTTGCGTTTGGAATTTTTGTGATTACCTCTAGTGCACGAATTTCTCGCACATACTCTATTGGGATTGCGTAATCTCCTTTTTTGTGCTCTCCCCCTAAGCGGAATGTAACTACTTGAAGTGAGTCAAAGACGAGAGTCGACATTAAATCACCTTTATGGTATGACCACTCTTTTATTAGGCCAGTTCATTAGTGGTTATTTTTAAATTAGAATAATAATCTAGAGTGTGTTTGTGATGATCAGACAAAGTCATCACTATCAATAGTGGTTGTATGAAGTTTGGTAGGCTGACCATCATTCTCACACCTTGGTATAGAACCTTTCACGGGGATAGATACACGAGAATAGTTTTGCGCTTTCTATTCCCATCATAGTTTCATCTTGGCCTATGACAAGGTAACCATTTTTTACCATAACTTTGGAGAATTTGTCAAAGACCAGTTCCTGTGTTGGTTTGTCGTAATAGATCAAGACATTTCGGCATGAAACAAAATTTACATTGTTTACTTCATAGCTCAAGATATCGGCGTGCTCAAAGCTCACAAGTTGCTTTAGCTCGTCGTTTACCTGATAAGTGTCGTTTGTTTTGACAAAATACTTTGCGATTGTTTGAGGCGGCATGTTCTTCAGACTTGCTGGATGGTATTTTCCTTCCCTTGCCAGATTTAGTGCATCTGGGTTGATATCGGTAGCCTTGATGACAAATCTAATCTTTCTTTGACCTATTACTTCCTTGAGTAAAATTGCCAGACCGTATGGTTCTTCACCAGAAGCACAGCCGGCACTCCAAATTTTCAGTGATTGTGTACCGTTTTGTGTCATTTGTGGCATGATCTTGGTGAAAAGACAGTCCCAGACAAATTTGTCTCTATAAAATTCCGTGACATTGATTGAAAAGCTCCTGAACAAGATCGATGGTTCGTTTAGATCCACGGCCAAGAGTTTTGCGTATTCAGAGCCATCCTGGGCACCTACTGTTTTCATCCGTGCGCTAATGCGTCTGTTTAGAAAGGATTTTTTGAATTGTCGTAGATCCTTGCCTAGCCTTTGATTCATTATTTTTGTAATTTGTTGCATGTGTTGTTCCGGTATTGCTTCATTTAGACTCAAATCACACACACACCTCTTTTTCTATCCCTGATTGTCATTTGGCACAAATTGGTATCAAAGGCAACCCATCTACCAGTGGAGGCACCGACATCCTCTGAGATTATAGGAATTTTGTGTTCTGCAAGTATAGATCTGATTGTATTGGTATTTCGCATCCCTATGTTAAAGATGGCATGTTTGCTTTCGTTTTGAAAGACACTCGCGCCGCCCGCCATTTTTGCCTCTAGCCTTCTTGGTTTTGCTCCTTTAGAGATCAGTTGTTTTAGTATGGTTCTGATTGCGACGTCTGCAAATTTGCCCTCAAGTTTTGGTACTGGTTCGTCTGTGTTATTTTTTGGGAGCATTACGTGTGCCATTCCCGCAACTTTTGCTTGTGAGTCATAAATGCAAAGTGCGACGCACGAACCTACAAATGTGTGTAGAATTTTGTTTTGCTCTGTACTGAACCCTATTCCACCCATCGGGATCTCGATTAGATTGTTGGTTTGAACCTGTCTTGTAAAGCTCAATTAGCTTCCCACGTCTAATAAGGAATCGAGTTCTGGATTGGCAAGTCCAATTTTATAAGAGCCAGCATCATTGGTCTGGTGAACCTGTTTCCCAGAATGGTTTGTAAGTAGTTTTCTTGCATTGTCTGGGTTTTGCATTATGATCATGTGTAGTTTTATTCCAGTTATCAGACTCGCTAGTTTGACATCAGCTATGACTGCATAATCGATTGGGTTTGCCACATCACGGGCAGAGTTGTTAACCAAAAGATGGAATTCATCATTTATGTAATTTGGTGTGGACAGATCAACTCGGAATCCTGTTCCGTTAGATAAGGCATTGAAAAATGCCCCGGTCATTATATTGGCTACTTCTTGGATAGCCGAGGTTCCCATCTCATCAATTTCATACGTGTCTCCAGCACAAAGAAGTTTGGCGGCAATTTTTCTTGCATGTTTTACCTTTATTGTATACAAAATTTCGATGTGGGTGTCCCCTTTTCCATTCAGTCTAACTGCACACATTTTTATTTCGTCTGGAGCTATCTTGATGCTTTTGATGTTAGATATGCCATTGTCCAGGATCCTGACATTATGATTTATGCTCTCGCCAAGCATTTTTGATAGTGCGATAGATGTTTTTGTAGCTATGTACTGATCAAATATGCTTTCAAGATATTGGATCTCTTTTGAGCCGAGAGGTTCTAGTATGCTCATAGTACATCATTTAGATCAAAAGTGCCGGGTCAAGGATTAGTGCGACGCTTCCATCACCAAGAATTGTTGCGTTACTGAATAGTTCTGATGAATGTGCCTTATTTGCGAGCCGCTTGATTACCACCTCCTGTTTACGGTCGTAAGAATCTACTATCAGCCCGTATGGCTTTCCGCCCTTGTCAATGATTACAACCGTAATTTTTTCAGTGGCATTGCGCTTGTTTTCCTCAATTCCTAGAATTTCAGCTGTCTTAATTAGTGGGACTACCTGGTCTCGCAGGACAATTGTTTGTTGGTCATGAATGCTTTTGATTTGATCAGCCTCGACAACTACTGTTGTTGAAATGCTGGACAGCGGTATGATGTATTTGTCTCCTGAGACATTTATGAGAAGACCGCCCACTATTGAAACACTTAGGGGAATGGTCAGGAGAATTGTCGTGCCTGCACCATTTTTTGTCGTAATTTTGACAGTTCCACCCACATTTTTGACTTTGGTTATGACCACATCCATTCCAACTCCTCTGCCGGATATGTCAGTCACTTCTTTTGCAGTGGATAGTCCAGGGGTTCCTAGAAGACTAACTGCTTCCTCGTCGGACATTTTCTGTGCCTCTTCTTCTGTGATTAGTTTTTTTTCAATTGCTTTTGTCTTGACTTTGTCTATGTTGATTCCTCGCCCATCATCCGCGATTTTGATTGCCACCTGATCACCAATACCAAATGCGGTGAGATTTATGGTTCCGGTAGTTGGCTTGCCAGAGGAGAGACGTTCTTGTGGCGATTCTATTCCGTGGTCTACACAGTTTCTGAGTATGTGTAAAAGGGGATCTGTTATTGATTCTAAAACTGTTCTGTCAAGCTCAATGCCTGAGCTATCCATGATCAGATTTACCTCTTTTCCAAGGGCAGACGATGTATCACGCACAAGCCTTGTAAATCTACTGAATATCTGTTCTATAGGTACAAGCCTAAGCTTCATTGATTGGTATTGCAAATCTGTTATGAGTCTGTCAAGCTCCATCATTACCTGGTGAGATTCATCGGTGCTTTTGCTCAGTGTTTGTTCTAGTCGCATCTTTGAGATTACTAGCTCGCCGACCAGATTTACCAGTGAATCAAGATCCGACATTTTGACCCGTATGGTTGGAGATGTTGTTGTGTTTGCGGATTCAGTCACAGTAGCTTTGACATTTTCCGGATGCTCCAGCATTTGAAGATAGGAGTTTAGATCTGTTTTCTTTTTGTCATCTGTGATCATCTCACGCAATAGATCAAGGCACTTGAATAGTGCACTTGCCATGTTTGGGGTTAGTTTCGACTGACCTTTTCTTATGTTATCAAAAATGTTTTCAATGTATTTGCACATCTCCTTGGTGTCATCATAACCCATTGTAGCCGACATGCCCTTGATGGTGTGTGCTGAGCGAAATATCAAATCAAGGTAATCTCGCTTGTCTGGTTCTTCCTCAAGCTTTAGCAGGGTTTCATTAATTGCATCTACATGCTCCAGTGCTTCCGATACGTACATTTCTCTATAGTTATTTTGTGACAAGTTTTTTGATCTCCATCATAATTGCTTCTGGAATTTGTTCTGGCGGTAGAAGCAAATCAACTGCATTTAGCTCACATGCAGATTTGGCCATGCCAAAAACTACAGAGGATTGCTCATCCTGGGCAATGGTCGTGCCTCCTCTTCGCTTTATTGTTTTCATACCAAATGCCCCATCATGGCCCATACCAGTCAATGTAACACCAAGCGTATTTGTGCCAAAGATCTCGGATGCAGAGACCATCGTTACATTTGCCGCAGGTCTTACTCCAAAACGCTTTGAGCCATTAACCAGTCGCACACGGGAAACACCGTCCACCTCCATGTGATAATCACCTGGTGCTACAAGGGCCAAGCCTGCAGTTATTAGGTCACCGTCCTCTGCTTCCTTTACTGTAATGTGACATATCTCGTCAAGTCTTTCTGCAAATTTTTTTGTAAAGCCTTTTGGCATGTGCTGAACGACGAGGATACCAGCTCCAACATCTGCTGGAAGTTTTGCCAGTATTGATTGTACTACACCCGGACCGCCCGTGGAAGATGCAATTACTACTACAATAGTTGCGGCCTGTGAGGAAGTGATTTGTTTTCTTTTTGGTTTCAGATTGTTAATTTTTTCTAGCACAAGTTTGTATGGATCGGATTGGGCAGCAATGTCAATTTTTGATATCAATGTGTCTTTGAGTTTTAACATGTCGTTTGGATTCGTTTTGGTGATTTGGACAAAATCAATCGCACCGTTTTCAAGTGCATCCAAGACTATCTTTGCACCTTCTTCACTATAGTTACTGACTACAATTGTGGGGATGAGGATCCCACGTTTTACCATCTCTTCAATGAACGTCAATCCATCCATTCTGGGCATTTCCAGATCTAGCAGTATTACATCTGGTTTGTGCTGTTCAATTTTTCCTAGTCCGTCCCGACCGTCTTTGGCTATATCAGAAACATGAATTTTTTCATTTGAAATTAGATCGGCCAGTAAGGTACTCATGTAGTTTGAATCATTGATTATCAGTACGTTGATCTGAGAGTGGGTTGTCATAACAGATTGATTGTTGTCGTAGTTTATTGCTTGAGCAGTCAGGTCTATCCTCCTCTTAAAATATAGTGTACTGTAAGCCCACTTGGACGCATTAAATTTTGTAAAATCAAATTGCGATATATCATCAAGTATGTTTGATGTGATCATACAAAATTGTGACATCTAGAAAGCACAACCAGTATTGTTACACGTCAGCTTGTTTTCCCTCCTTTCATACAAGCTGTGATGTCTCAGCAAATTTTATGCCATAATTAGACACAGAATTAAACTAACTTCAAAACTGCAAAAGCCTTGTGAATTCTCTATTTGGAATTTGAACTAAGGCAGCTTAACTTTTAATTATTTGTGGCTGGATCCCTTGGGAGTCTTCCTTGAAGATCTCTGCAAGCTCGGGCGGAATATCGTCCAGAGATTCGATTTCTGATTTGTTTGGTCTCGTGTTTTCTTGCGGGGTTTTGTCTGTGATTATTTTCTTAGAATCATTCGTGTTTGATGAGTTTTCTAGTTTGCCGCCAAGAAAACTCGGAACATCTAGCAGGCTTATTAGTCGCTCATTAATTTTGATTACTCCTTTTATGTAATGACATGATTCCGGATCCCCTCCAGATGCGTCGATATCTTTTGTTTGTATTCGTAATACTTGATCTACCTCATCTACTAAAAGACCTGTCATGGTGTCTCCTACTTCGGCTACAAGTATTCGTTGTTTTGTGTTATTTGACTTTCCTTTGAGACCTAGTTTTTCTTTTACATCTACCACTGGAATAATTATTCCACGCAAATTCATTATCCCTTTGACGTATGATTCGGAACGCGGTACCCTGGTTATTTTTTCAACTGGGCGAATCTCTCGAACTTGCTCTATTGGTATTGCATAGTCTTCTTTTTTGGAGGCCGAGTTGGTCATACCAAACGATACCACCTGAATGGATTCTGACACAGTACCCTGTTTCACTTAGATCAGCTCGTTTTGTAACATATTATCTGTGTTTTACGATTGGATATAGAATTCTGTGTGTTTGGTTTATTCATACAAAGCTCAGACCAGTGTTTTGACAAAGCCAAGTACGTGCGTTGTCAGATAATCCGATACTATGGAATCCATTATAAACATAACAACAGAACCAATTATGATTAGTAAGGCAGTATGGTAAAATACAGTTTTGTATAGCCCCCCCTGTGCCACTTTTAGTGCCATTGCAGATATCACAGACGTCATCAAAACCATTGCAGGCATCATTGAGGCCATAAACTGCGGATCAATTGGGGTGAGACTCAGTGTGTCATTTTCAATGTCGACCGTATTGACAAGTTCGAAAAATATTGAGGTAAGCTTATTCATCATACCAAATACCGCAAGGGTCAGAGCATGAAGAACCAGTATGATTGTCTCGAAGGTTTTTGCAAGTTGGGTCCTTTTCGCCCTTAGTTCGTTTATTTTTACAGTGATGTCAGAAACGTGGTTTCCTGCAAGGTTCATGTTACCACCCTTATCCATTGCATATGCCACCACCTCATTGCCATTTGCAATTATCTGGCTTCCTGTCTCACGTGAAAATAATTCAAATCCAAGTTTGTGTTCTACTCTATGCTTGATTCTGTTTTTAAAACGTTCAACATGATTTTGTAGTGGCCCAAAGTCGCTTCTGAGAACTGCTTCTAGAGTACCACCAACAGATCCGATCGTAGCATAGATTTCACCAAAATGTCTGATAAATTGCGGATACCATTCGTTTAGCTGCATTATTTTCTGCTCGATTTTTCTTGCAGCTAACCCAGGATAAAGTAGCGGGGCCGCAGCTATGCCCAATATCAGGCTCGCTGGAACGATTTGTGTGATTAAAAGGAACATTCCGATTGCCGCACTGGCTCCTACTGCGGCATAGACTCGAAGTCGGAATTTGAAATCTTCGTCGGCTGTTGCATATCCAAGCTTGTCACGGGGAAACATGATGTACAACATGAATACAAAGGAGCTCATACTTGCAGTGACGCCAATGAACGATAGCAAAAGTATTCCTTCTGCATTTGTTTGTCCCATGAGCATGCTCATAATGGAGTTTGCCGAGATCATAAATGCGGCAGTAGACATGAGTGTGTAAAACATTTCCAAGAAAAGTTTTTCGTTTTCAAGTTTTCTTTCATATATGATTGCATAATTGGTGATAACGGATCTTGTTTCATCTGCAAAAAATATCTTGAGTTGATCGCCCAGTCTTATGACCTGGGCCAGCTTGACCATGAGCTGCTTTAGTTGATCGGTTTTGTCTTTTGTGATATTTTCAGCAATCATCTCTAATGACTTTGAGATGCCAAACCCCCACCCTATGCTGAGTTGATAGATTTCCTTGAATGCATGTGTGTATCTGCCATAGTTGGTTTTACTTGCAGTTCGGATTAGGTCCACACCTCCTATCTCGCCCGTGGATATGCAGTAAAGAAATGCTATAAAGTAAACAAATCTCTCATCATTTTTTTGCAAATTAGTTAATGAGAGGTTTTTGAAGATTGAGATTTGTTTCAAAGTGTATTTAACTCCTTGTAAAATGCATCGAGGCCTATTTCCTTACAATATGCAATGGAATCAAACACATCATAAAAGTTGAAGATTCTCTTTTCTACCATTTTTTGCAAGATTTTTGCGCGGAGTTCCAGTTCCTCATACAAAATCCTTTCGTCTTTTCTTGCCATGCCTCTCTTTTCCAGTAGTTTTTGTACAAACAGTGCGCTGCTACCTTTCCCTCTGAATTTGACGTTGTCCGTGCCAGGATCCCAATTAAAGATAGGGACAAACATTATGTTTCCTCCCTCTACATTATAGCCAAGTATTTCATTGATTGAGAGTACCCTTCTTACCCGCCTCCCGCCTGGTCCCTGGACTGCCCCCTGAAACATGGCAATGTTTAGATTTTCCACATTTGTCTTTGGGATAAGCATTGGTGGATTGGTTATTCTTTGTACCAGCGCAGTCATGTTTGCTGCGTGAAACGTGCTGATTACGGGATGCCCGGTCTGCATTGCTTGAAATGCGATGTTTGCTTCTGCGCCCCTTATCTCTCCTACAAAAATGTAGTTTGGACGCTGCCTTAATGTCGCTCTGAGCAGATCAAACATGGTAACACTGCTACTCTCATTACCATTGTCTCTTGTTTGCTCTGTGATCCAGTTGGCGTGAGGTAATGTGATTTCCGGGGTGTCTTCGATTGTTATTATTTTCCAGTTTGCAGGGATAAATGCACTCAGCGCCATGATCGTGGTGGTTTTGCCCGATGCGGTTTCTCCGTTTATGAACATGCTCATTCCTTCTGCAAGCATCATCCACAGATACGCCGCTTCATGGTAACTTAGTGTCTTTGACGTCAAAATTTGAGTAATTGATAGCGGTGTACTGGCAAATTTCCTTATAGTGGCGTTGGTTCCTCTCCTGCTGATATCTTTGCCAAACACAATGTTGATTCTGGATCCTTCTGGAAGTACGGCATCAATTACGGGCTTTGAGTGAGAGACTGTCTTGCCAAACTGCTCTGACATGCTTACAACCAGTTCATCGATTTCTTCCACGCCCAGAAACATTGGACACTTGAGTGCGCCAAATGACTTGTGTATTACATAGATGTTGCCCGCGCCTACAATTGATATGTCCTCGAGGTTTGGGTCTGCAAGAAAGGGATCGAATATTCCGGTTCCAGCTCTTTTTTGCATAAAATGGTATTTGAGCCCGGGCCAGTCCCTTTTGCTGATGGAGAGTGTTTTTAGCTTGTAAACATCGCTAATTTTGGTATAATCTACAGGCATGTCGGTTACCTTGATGAAGTCTTTGAGATAATTTTCTATGACATTAAATCGTTCTGTGATTTCCAGTGGAGGTATGATCTGTGCCGAGTGGACTGCAAACATTTTGTCAACAAGATCCATAATCTTTCTATCTGGCATGTCAGGCTCCACTATTACATATTCCATGTATCCATCATCTGATGTCGTGTGAGGGTTGATGTGAATGTAGGTCTGCTCCGACACTGGATAGATCAGGTTTGGTTCTCTGAGTTTTTTGTGTTCTGCCAGTAATTGCTCGGTAAATAATGGGAGTGGATTTCCTCTCGATGTGTAACTTGTAAGAT
>SBBK01000121.1 GCA_005240025.1 archaeon | reverse complement strand
GAATACAATGAATGGGTTTGATGAGTTTCTCCTCAAATCAATACTGGATGCACTGAAAAGTGAGCTGGGCGAAGAAAAAACTGGCCAGATTGAGCAGAAATTGAGTGCAGACATGCAGTTTCAGCTGCCAGACCTCGTTACCAAATTCGACAAAGTCAAAACATCACTAATCGAATTTGAGCGTGAGCTCCAGGATATCGAAGATTTGGCGCTACGTAATTTTGTTGAGGCGCAACCTGATTCTGGGTGGGTTACTGTTAAAAACAAAATACTGATTGGCAAAATCCTAAAGACGTTTGCCGATCCGGAGAAAAAGTCAATTTTAGATTTCCTGTACGACAACCAGGAGACCATCCCGAAAATTCTAGTCTTGTGCAATCTACCAAATACATCAGGTTACAGGAAGGTGAGCCAGTTGATAGTGGATGGGTTTATCACGCCTGTCGGATTGTCCGAGTCCCACGAGGGGAGACGTGCCGTAATTTTCAAGTCCATTATTCAAAAAACCCAGATAAGTATTAACAAAAACCGGATTTCCGTGAAGATTTTTGTACCAAAAATGCTCTTGAGGACAAGTGAGATTCTTGGCATGCTGACGCGGATTAACCAAGGCAAACAACACATAGCAAACTAATCATATTTTTAACATAGTTTGGCGAATAATCATCATGAATACGTTCCAGGCCTACGACGCATTACAACTAAATCCAGATTCGTCGTTTAATGAAATCAAATATGCTTACAGAAAACTCGCACTTGAATTGCACCCTGATAAGAACGATGGTGAAAGCGACGGTACCAAGTTCAAGCTTGTCACAGAGGCCTATCACGTACTGAAAAACAGCAACAAGTCAAACAATTCAAAATTCAAAGAACAGGCGGCAAATCCAGATAAAATCCGCAAGGCGACGCACTGGGGCGCGAGACCAGATGACAGGCCGCCAGAGGCAGACTGGGAGAAATACACAGGACAAACGGAACGGACGGACCCATTCATTTGGAAAAGTTACGTTTCCGAATTTTGGAAAAATTACGAGTCGCGATCCAGTGCGAGGAATACTTGCGATTTTGAAACGATGCAGGAGAATAAAAGTCACCAGGAAATATCCGTCGGGGTAGACCACAGTCGCTGCATTGGGTGTTGCAGCTGTGAGACAATTGCGCCCAACGTTTTTTCTGTGGACAAAATTTCAAAGATGAATCCAAAATCAAACGTGATAAACCCAAAAGGAGCCACCGCGGAAAAGATTTTGGACGCCGCACAGACATGTCCTACAAAAGCCATCCACGTTGAGGACAAGGAGGCGGGAAGGCGCCTTTACCCCTACTAGTTATTTTAACTTCGAGAGCAGACGATCAAACTCAGCATCGGAAAGTTTTGGACGATTGGCAAACATGTTGTGCACAGGTCCTGCAGAATCAGCGGTGCTGCGGGGTATGAGGTGTATATGAACATGTGGGATTTCTTGGCCGGCGCCTTTTCCATTGTGGATTGCCATCAGAGTGGCGCCGGTAAGCTTGTCCAGTTTTGAAACTACGTGGTGTGCCAGTCCAAAAAGGTCTGCATTTTCATCCAAAGGTATGTCTTGAATTTTTTCATAGTGTTTTTTTGGGACTGCAAGGGAATGACCCTCGGTCAGTGGAAACGCGTCCAAGAACGCCATCGACTTGCCAGTCTCTGCGATTATTTTTGCACGTATTTGTCCTGCCACGATTTTACAGAAAACGCAGTCCATAACACCATATTAAAACAGCTTGAATTTTTTAGTATCGTTTTGACACGGCGCAAAACACATTATAATAGTTGGCAGCCAAGGTTCAGAGTTGCAGATCAGAAACATAACCGTCCTTGGTTCAGGCATAATGGGTCATGGGATAGCGCAGGTAAGTGCCATGTCCGGATACAACATAGTTCTAAGAGACATAGAACAGCAGTTTTTGGACAAAGCAATAGAAAAAATAAAGTGGAGTCTTGAAAAATTGGTTTCAAAAGAAAAACTAACCAACACAGAATCAGATGCGATTCTTGCTAGAATCAGGACCGGGGTAGATTTGAAGGAAGCAGTTAAAGATGCAGATCTGGTAATTGAGGCAGTTCCAGAGATAATGGAGCTAAAAAAGAAAGTTTATGCAGAATTGGATGCAGTTGCAGACAGCAGGATAGTTTTTGCTTCAAATACCAGCACGCTTCCAATTACCGAAATTGCCAATACAACGAGTAGACCCCAGAAATTCATCGGGATTCATTTTTTCAACCCTCCCCAGCTTATGAAATTAGTCGAGGTAATCCCAGGACAAAAGACTGCGCCAGAGATAGTCCAGATGACAGTAGATTATGTCAGATCTGTCAGAAAAGAGCCAGTAATATGCAAAAAAGACGTGCCCGGCTTTATTGTAAATCGACTCTTTATACCAATGGTACACGAGGCATGCTGGCTAAAACAAAGACAAAACCAAACCCTTGAACAAATCGATTCCGCAGTCAAGTTCAAGATGGGCTTCCCAATGGGGATATTTGAGCTTGCAGACTTTACCGGCATAGACGTAATCCACAAATCCACAATCGAGCTTCAGGTACGAGACAAAAAGGTGATATTTCCCCATCCTGACGTCGAAAGACTTTTCAACGATAAAAAGCTCGGACAAAAATCCGGTGAGGGTTTTTACAAATATTCTGACAGCAAATACGAACGCGTGCAGCTTGGTGAGGAGCTTGCAAAAAAGTGCAATCCGATTCAGCTCATCGCAAACATTTTAAACAATGCGGCTTGGCTCGTGACAAACAAGGCAAGCGATGTTGCCGAAATCGAAAAAGCGGCCCAGCTGGGACTCGGACTCAAAAAACCAATCTTTGAGACTGCCAGGGAGTTTGGCATTAAAAACATAATTGCCGAGCTCAATGGCCTTGCAAAAGAATACGGCCAGTTTTATGAGCCAGACCCGCTCCTTGCAACTATGCAGTGATTTGGCTCAGAACGTACGTTATTGCTTCGTTCGGAGTGCTGACTCCGACGATTTTGACGTTTTGCCTATGATCTAAAAAGCTGTCAGCATATTTGGCAGCAACGCCACCAGAATTTTTTATTGCGGCAATCGGTTTTTTGTGCATATATGCTGCGCAGAGCTCCGACAAAGTTCCAGAACCCCCGCCAACAATTATGACGCCATCTGCAGACAATGCAGTTAAAAAATCTCTGGCCAATCCGAGCCCGCTTGGAATTACAATATCACAATACCCGTTTGCAAATGACGGGTCGTTCTGAGGTATTATGCCAACCACCAGCCCTCCGGCATCTCGTGCTCCACGGGATGCGGCCTCCATTACACCGCCCAGTCCGCCGCTTATTAAGACCGAGTCAGACATGGCAACCTCTTTTCCTACCTCATAGGCGAGTTTTTCCAGTTCGGGCGTGCAGCCACTTTCATTGTTCCCAATTACGAGGATTTGTCTCCTTTTTGGCACATGGTTATGCCATGTATCAGGGTATTTTTTCATATCTCTGCGATACTAGAATACAGTGTCCTTGAAATTGGAGATTGTGCATAGGTTGTTTTTTGTTCCCTTGCCAATATCAGGCAGTGTGGCCCCATTGTATTTTTTCTCAAGGTACTTGCCTGCCAGTATCATTGGGGCGCCAATTGCATTTGTTATTCCTGTGGGTTCTGGAATCCAAAAAATTATGAAGCCAACCTTTTGTAATTTGCCGCCTGGATCTGGTGCCTTTCTGAGGGCAGACATGGACTTGGCTGTCCTTTTATTGTCAATTTCCGATATGCTGGAGTAAAGTTTTGCTCTACGCTTTATTGAATCCGACATCAGTCTCAACTTGTACAGTCGGTGCGTGTGCTTGTCCATGGCAACAATTCAGGCATCATTAGTTAAGCCCAAGATGAAAAGAACAGCTACCCCCAAGTCAAGATCAGTTGTTTTTCAGGCAGATTGTGAACTGCTGCCGGACAAATCCAGTGGCACGGTGGTCTTCGCGCAACGTTCTATAAACAACGCCAACTACGATACAGTGTTTGAAGAAAAAGGGAGAGAGCAGATTAGAGTCCATAAAGGCAGCCCACAGGTCTGCCAAGCCCAAAATGGCAAGAATCGAGGACTATTTGGAAGTGATAGCAGAACTTGTCGAGCTAAAGGGGTATGCCACAACACTGGATGTATCCAGGTACATGAATGTAAGTGCGCCAAGTGTCACCAAGATGCTCCACAGACTGGACGAGAACGGTTATCTGAAATATGAAAAATATCGCGGCATTAATCTCACCGCCAAAGGAAACAGCCTTGCAGGCGCAATCAGGCAAAAACACGGCATACTGCTAGAGTTTTTTGAGATCCTCGGCATAGAACATGAAACGGCAAATCAAGACGCCGAGGGAATAGAACACCACCTCAATCCAAAGACAATCAAGCAGCTGCGCAAATTCATCACATATCTGAAATCAAATCAAAGGTTTCTTGAGGGATTCAAGAATCTCTGAAAACTAACTCTATATCTTTTTTTGAGAAAGCAGAGCGCATGAGATTTTTGCCGGCATCTGAGCGTTTTGATATTTTTATTTTACCGTGTCTTGCAACGCGAGCAGCAGTGACAAACTGATCTCTGACGTAGATTTCTGCAAGCATGCCATTGTATCTCCTGTCAACTGTGAGCAAAAGTGAGTTTTTGGATTCTGAAAAATCAAAATCTGCCCCCCCTGAAAAATCCAGACCTTCGTGGCTTTTTGGTTCAACATCGATGTGGACGTGCAAGAT
>SBBK01000178.1 GCA_005240025.1 archaeon | reverse complement strand
GGATGAATCTGATGCATCAAAACCAGAAGAATTTCACCAAACCCCGGAGGAGCTTGAAGAATACATCCAGTTTGCAAACTGCATCAAATGCGGTCTTTGCAATTCTGCATGTCCTACGATGGCAACCGACTCGTCGTTTCTGGGCCCGCAGGCACTTGCACAGGCCTACCGATATACGGCTGACAATCGCGACAGGGGAAAGAACAAACGACTAAAGATAATCGATGAATCCCACGGAATCTGGAGATGTCATTTTGCCGGCTCATGCAGCCAAGTTTGCCCAAAGGGTGTGGATCCGGCTATGGGAATCCAGTTCATGCGGGGTTATCTCCTGGGATTCAGAAAGTAGCGTTACGCCGCTGGCTTTTTGGGATTTGGACTGTTGTTTACCTGATTGTTTATTGCCTCGGCCATAAAGTGGTTTGAGACGTTTACCTTTACGTCGTTGATTCCGTCTAGCTTCAATAGGTTATCGTGGATGTCCTGGCAAATCTTAAAGCCAAAGACTGCGGGACAAAACGGACTTGTCAGGTGCAGGTCTACTTTGACTGCCGAGTTATTGATATCGATATTGTCAACAAGCTCAAGTTCGGTAATTGATGTGTTTATTTCGGGGTCCACTATGGTTGATAGCTCATCGAAGATTTTTCTTCTCAACTCTTGTAAATCCTGAGTCACAAACGATAAATCGTCTATGCTATATATAACCATTATAATTCCTAGTTTGATGTACCGGTCTCGCCTCGGCAAAAACCTGGACAAGCGGACACTCGATTATGTCTCATCGATCTCTGATGACTCTGAAATCTTACAATATGATATAGTTGGCAGCCAAGCTCACACAATAATGCTTTATGAAAACAAAATTCTAAACAGAGCGGAAGCAAAAAAAATTCTTTATGCGCTGGATAGATTAAAAAAAGAAAAACTTGATACGGGTTCCGCAGAAGACATACATGAACTAATTGAATCTCAGCTCATAAAAAAAATCGGAGCCGACGTGGGTGGAAAAATGCATACTGCCCGCTCACGAAATGATCAGGTGGCACTTGACATCAGGATGAAAATTCGTGATGACATTAACACAATCTGTACCTGCATACTGGACTTGATATCCACACTGCTGACACAGGCAGCGAAGCACAAAACCACTGCAATGCCACTTTACACGCATCTGCAACAGGCACAAATCGGCACATTTTCGCATTATTTGCTGTCCTATGTCGATGTACTGTTTAGGGACTTTGAGAGGCTTTCTGCAGCATACGGGAGGGTGAACCTGTCTCCACTTGGCGCAGGCCCTGCTGGGGGAACCAGCCTTCCAATAAACCGAAACAGTACTGCAAAACTGCTTGGCTTTTCTGGAATTGTCGAAAACTCGATCGATGCCACAGGCAGTCGGGACGTTGTAGCAGAATATGCAGGAAGTATCGCAATACTGATGACAAACCTTAGCAGAATTGCAGAAGACCTGATCATCTGGTCGACATCTGAATTTTCATTTGTAGAGCTGTCTGATCAGTTTTCATCTCCGTCAAGTGTAATGCCACAAAAGAAAAACCCGGATATCCTGGAGCTTACGCGCGGCAAGAGTGCCCACGCGATTGGAAATCTTGTCGCCATACTCTCGAATCTCAAGGGACTCATGTCTGGCTACGGGCGCGACCTGCAGGAAATAAAACCCCCGGTGTTTTCCAGCTCTAAAATTGCAATAGCTGCACCGGTGGTTCTAAGCTCCATGTTTGCAACACTAAAAGTTAACGGCCAGAAAATGAGGGAGGCTGCAGATTCTGGTTATCTATCCGCACTTGACATTGCAGAACTGTTGGTAAATGAGGGGATGCCATTCAGGGAGGCACACAGAATAGTCGGAAGCCTGGTTCAGATGGCACACCACTCCAAAAAATCACTCAAAAAACTTACAGCTGGGGAAATTGGCTCTGTAGCAAAGCAGGTAGACCCAAACAAAATTCTAAAGATTATCTCATCGGTCAGCGCCGGCAGTTCGCTTAAAAACAGGACTTCTTTGGGCTCTGCTGGCTTTTCCGAGCAAAAACGCATGATCGCAGACAGAAGGACAAAGATCAGCCAATATCAAAAAATCCTGGCAAGGCGAACCGCCCGGGTATCAGGTGCGATACAGGACCTGTATGAAAAAACACGGGTCATAAAATAACCTCCAAGTGCCCTGTTCCCAATGTTAGGCTTTTTAGCAGGCGGTGGATATGGTGTGGTGTGGAAACCAAGTTTCTGATTCCAGTTGTGTTTTTAATGGTCTTTGTAAACTATCCTGGTTTTGCGCTATGGGAGCAGCCAAAAGACATCCAACTGTTCATGCAAATCCAAATACGGGATTCTGATGGGACACTTGTTGCATACATAGAGGGAAAGCCGCGAATATTCACTCTGGATGTATTGGTTCAATGGCTGGAATCCGTATCTCAAAAGTCAACCATCACAAAAGACGGCAAGACATACGAGGTTCTACGTTACAGCGCCCAGCAAAGTTTCTTAAATGCAAACACAATGGGCGGGTATTATGTACGTCTTCCAGTAAATGGAATTACCGATATCGTCATGTATATGGATCACGGCTCATACCACGTAAAAAAAGACGACACTTCGATGGCGTATTTTACTTTGATTCGCCAGCCTTAGGTTTTGAAAACAAGACACCAGCAGCAATTGCAAAAAACACGATAAATGCAATATGCCGGTATGGCTCGCTGGAATCTATTGTCAGACCGGCCAGCAGTGGCTGCGCGCGGCCTGCGACGCCGGAGCGGGCCAGGGTTTTCTGG
>SBBK01000205.1 GCA_005240025.1 archaeon | reverse complement strand
CTGGTCTTGTGCCTTGCAGTATGGACATGTTCCGACAACGTACCTGTCTGGGAGGAATTTTTTGTCGTTTTTGCAGTAAAACTGGACGATTTCTGATGGAACCGTGATTATTTTTTTGCCAATTTTTTTGTGGTTTTTGAGAAGGTACAGAATTGAAAGGATCTGGTTTGAAAACGACTGGGCCATTACCTCTGGTGGGTGTCCTTCTGCGGCAACAAGATTTGCCAGTCTTCCTTTGCCGACCAAGTATACTTTTTTGCCATTTTGCAAAACACATTCATCCAGATTTGGCCTGACCTCGCGTACGGATTTTGAGCGGTTTAGCAAAAAGTCACTGTCTATTTCCACATCAAAGTGCCCCACATTGCCCATAATTGCACCGTCCTTCATTTTCAAAATGTGTTCCTTTCTGATTATATCCCGCATTCCTGTGCATGTAACAAATATGTCGCCAATTTTTGCAGCTTCTGCCATAGGCATTACTTCAAAGCCATCCATGTGTGCTTCTAGCGCCTTGACGGGGTCAGTCTCGGTGATTACTACCTTTGAGCCCATTCCATGACATCTGGCTGCAACTCCTTTTCCAACCCAGCCATATCCTGCAACCACCACACGCTTTGATGCAAACAACAGGTTCATTGCCCGGAGCAATCCATCTATTGTGCTCTGGCCCGTTCCGTACCGGTTGTCAAACATGTGTTTTGTGTATGCCTCATTTACAACTATCACGGGATAGCGAAGTTTGCCTTTTTTCTCAATTGCCTTTATTCTTGTAACGCCGGCCGTTGTCTCCTCAGTCGCACCTAGGATTTTGAGCGTCTTGTATTTTTTATCAAAGTGCAACTTTACGTTCATGTCAGCACCATCATCTGTTACGATTATTGGTTTGTGGTCCAACACCTGATCGATGCACCAGTCATATTCTTCTGACGTTTCATTATTCCATGCATAAACGTGGATTCCTTCAGATGCCAAAAATGCCGCAATATCGTCCTGTGTGGTAAGTGGATTTCCAGCACATGCCGCTACGTTTGCACCAAGCTCCTTTGCCCCCATCAGCAAGACAGATGTCTCCTTTGTTATGTGAAGGCAAAATCCTATGGTGAGTCCACTTAGTGGCTGGGATTTTTTTAGTCTGTTAATCGTATTAGCTAGAATCTGCATGTGGCTTCTGGCCCATTCATATGAAAGCCTCCCCTGATCAGCCAAATCCGGGTCTTTTACCTTGCTCAACATCGTACCACAAAACCATGTACTAAAAAATCTTCTTATGATCAAGGTCTAAATAGCCAGATCAGCTGAGACAGCATAATGGCCTGGAAAAAAGTCGCAGAAAAAAACGAAATCGAAAAAGGCAAAGGAAAAGAATATATCGTTGACGGAAAGAAAATCGCGATTTTCAACCAGGACGGATACCATGGTGTCGATGCCCTTTGCGTGCATCAAGACGGTTCCATTGCTCCAGGCAGGCTTGACGGCCACATAGTGGAGTGCCCACTCCATTTCTGGCACTACAATATAAAGACAGGCGAACTGCTTGACTTTCTCAAGGGAGTAAAACTTCAAACGTACAAAGTCGAGGCTCGGGCCGACGGAGTCTATGTGGATATCTAGTGCGCCAATACGATTTTTAATCAACACCGCAAACAAGATCCGGTGAACGAGCAAATTCTAAATGAGCTAAGGGAGCAAGACTATTCCAGGATACTTCAAAATATCGAATCATTTCTTGGACAACAGATTCATAACGCAGAAGGTTTTGTCTTCGGCCTAAGTGGCGGCGTAGACTCGGCAGTGATAGCATACATTTGCGCAAGGTCGTTTAAGGACAGGTCTCTTGCGCTCATAATGCCGGACAGTCGGATCTCCCCAAAAGAGGAAACCGAGGACGCATTAAACATAGTGGACAGCCTTGGCATACAATACAGGCTCATCGATATAGGTCTGATTCATTCCCAGTTTGCAAACGTCCTGGAGCCACAAGAAAAATCACTCGGGAATTTGCGGGCAAGAATTCGAGCTAGTATTTTGTATTATTACGCCAATCTCAAAAACCATCTCGTAGTTGGCTCAAGTGACAGATCAGAACACCTCATCGGATACTTTACCAAGTTTGGAGATGGCAGCTCCGACATACTCCCAATTGCTACGCTATACAAAACCCAAGTAAAGGAACTTGGCAGACTGTTAAAGATAAAGGAATCAATAATTGTAAAAAAAAGCAGCCCCAACCTCTGGAAAGGTCACGCCGCCGAAGACGAGATAGGCATCAGGTACGAAGAGATTGATTCCATCCTATACTGTATGGTAGACAAGAAAATGACGCAGGACCAAACCCAGGCGGCAACGCAAATAGAGCGAAGCAAAATCGATAAAATCCACGACATGTACAAAAAAAGTCAACACAAGAGGCTAATGCCCCCAATGCCAGAAAAGGTGTAAGAAATTGAAGATTTTTGACACCCAAAGCCAGAAAGAGAATGGCATCACATCAAAAAATGTCGGAATCTATCTCTGCGGGGTCACAGTGTATGACGAGGCCCACGTCGGGCACGCAAGGACAATCATTGTGTTTGATGTATTGAGGCGGTTTTTAGAGTCGCATGGCCACAGTGTGAATTTTGTTCAAAACTTTACAGATGTGGATGACAAGATAATCAACAGGGCGGGTGCAGAAAACATCCCATCATCTGATATCAGTTCCAGATACATTACACATTATTTTGAGGATTTTGACAGACTCAATACAAGGCGAGCAGACGTCTATCCAAAGGCAACAGAGCACATATCAGACATGGTATCTCTGATAAACGAACTGCTGGAGCGAGGTTTTGCATACGTAACAAAAAACGGCGTCTACTACAGGGTTTCCAAGTTTTCAGAATACGGCAAGCTCTCGAAAAAGAAAACCGACGATCTCATCTCGGGGGTAAGAATCGAAGTCGATGAGGAAAAAAACGATCCGCTTGATTTTGCGTTGTGGAAGTTTTCAGATGCCGAACCAAACTGGCCCAGCCCCTGGGGTGCCGGCAGGCCTGGATGGCACATCGAGTGCTCCGCAATGAGCCTGAAATATCTTGGAACAGAATTTGAAATACACGGAGGCGGTCGCGATCTGATATTTCCTCACCACGAAAACGAAATAGCCCAGACTGAGGCGTTTACCCAGAAACCCCTTGCAAAAACATGGATGCATGTAGGCATGGTCACAATAAACGGCGAAAAAATGTCAAAATCCCTTGGCAATGTAAAATCTGTAAGACATGTTTTGGACAACTGGGGCCCAAACATAATCAGGCTTTTCTGCCTTTCCGGTCACTACTCAAAGCCAATTGATTACTCCGAAGACCTCCTAAGAGAATACCTCATCAAATGGCGCCAGGTCGAAACTGCATACTATGAGATGGCAATGTCTGAAGGTACAGGAAACACCGACATCTCAGGCACAGTCTCAGAATGCAGACGCGACTTTGATTGTGCCCTAGAAAATGACTTCAATACCGCACTTGCCATGTCGGCATTTTTCAAGCTGAGCAAGAGAATAAACAGGATTGCTGCATCAGAAACAATGACAAAAAGCATAGCAGACACTGCCCTTCCAGAATTTGAGCGTATGATGCAAATTCTTGGACTACAGATTCAAAAACTCACAGAGCAT
>SBBK01000208.1 GCA_005240025.1 archaeon | reverse complement strand
GGTGGTGCTGTAACTTGCACTGTTCCTCCCCTGAGACCGTATCCAGCAAATCGTTTTTGCACGGGGTGGTATGCCAGCCTTTCCCTGGTTGCAAAGTACTTGTTTGAAGGCTGGGTGTAGCCAGTCGTTTTTGTCTTTTGCAGGTTCCAGTCAGATGTAGGAACGTCTGCTGTTTTGACGTGCTTGCTTGCATAGTACCTGTTTGGAGAAGGCGAGTATCCTGTAACTTTGAGCTTGTATGCGTGTGTGTCTGTCATTGGTGCGCTCTTCCACTGGTCCCAGACTGCGATTTCTGCTTCCTGGGGTGCGGGTTGCGGTGCCTGTGGCTTTGGTGCCGGTGCTGTCTGTGGTGGAGGCGCCTGTGGCTTTGGTGCCGGTGCCGTCTGTGGTGGAGGCGCCTGTGGCTTTGGTGCCGGTGGTGCCTCTGTAGCCTTTGCCTCAAACTGTGA
Source organism: archaeon (assembly GCA_005240025.1). GTDB lineage: Archaea > Thermoproteota > Nitrososphaeria > Nitrososphaerales > Nitrosopumilaceae > Nitrosotenuis. Next base: position 5,388 of record SBBK01000208.1, on the reverse strand, counting down.
AGATAACTTTGTAAGCTTTTCTTCTAGTTCAGCGATCTTTGCTTCCAGGTCTTTTTTGGTAAGTTTAGAAGACATTCAGTTAATCTCACGATGCGGGGTTTATTTAGATTTGGGTAAATATCTTGGTTGATACTGCCACAAATTTAATAGATCGAACATACAATACTACCCAATGGACGATTTTGAACGCGAGTTCCCGGGATTTGACTGGAAAAACACACCTGCGTACAAGCATCCCGGAGGAAAAGACTGCCCGTGTCCAAAACACGAGTACATCAGAGAGCAGATCAATTTCGCAAAAACAGTAAACCAGACAGGCAAGGATGCGGCCAAGGTCACACTCAAGTTTTGCCCGGACCACTACAAAGTCTACATGGATGAAGTGATTCCAGCAATGCCACTGAAATACAAAATTCTCACGAAAATTGCACTAAAAATTGGTGCGATCCGGCTAGAAAAGCTCACACACATGCAATCGGATCTTTGTTTTTACTGCAAATTTGGTTCAGGCGGCCACGGAAAGAAAAGCGAGCTGCCACCCATCCAGTAAATCAGACAGGACCTATCAGGATTTTTGGTTTGTTTGGAGTATCGTGGTGACATTTTTTCCCACAAATAGGGCACATTTTTCTGTCCAGAAAAATGCACTGGCATATGTGCGACTTGAGATAGCTTTCTGCAGATTTTGTGTGTTCGCCTGTCCCGTTGCAGAAAGGGCACTGTGACCCCAAAAGCTCGATTGTACCCTTGCCTTTGCATACAACGCATTTTTCCAAATTCGACCAGTCTAATTTTACGCTGCTGATTAAAATGCCTTTTTCAGATTCCGTGCAAAATCACGGTCAAGCTTTATACAACATTGGATCAAACCTGCATTCATGCCAATCGAAGACACCTCTGAGTTCATCAAAGTACTGGAGGGCGCCGGTGAGCTAAGACGTGTAAAAACGCAGGTCGACGCAGATTTGGAGATTGCCGAGATTTTACGCCGGGTGATGTATGCAAACGGCCCTGCAGTTCTATTTGAAAACGTAAAAAACTACGACATGCCGGTTTTGGGAAACGCCTTTGGCTCGATGAAAAGGCTGCAGATCGGTCTTGAGACATCAGACTTTACAGAAATTGGTCAGCGAATTGTCGATATGACAAAAATGGAAATCCCGTCAGGCTTTTTGAACAAGATAAAAAAACTCCCCGAACTCTCAAAGATGGGCGATGTTTTTCCCAGGCTAGAAAAAAGCGGACCCGTGACCGAGGTCTTTGAGGACTCGCCTTCATTTGGCAAGATCCCGATCCTGAAAACATGGCACAGAGATGCCGGCAAATTCATCACGCTTGGCCTTGTGGCAACAAAACATCCAGAGACTGGCATCAGAAATCTTGGTGTCTACAGAATGCAGATCATTGATGACAAAACAGCGCTCATGCACTGGCAAAAACACAAGCGCGGCGCACACCACCACGACATATCCAGAGACCGCGGAGAAAAAATCGAAGTCGCGATAATAATCGGTGCAGAACCTGCCACTGTTTTTTCCGCAGTTGCACCGGTTCCAGAAGGTCTTGACAAATACCTCTTTGCAGGAATCACCAGACAAAAAGGAATCAAGACGGTCAAGTGCAGGACAGTAGACCTGGAGGTACCAGCAAATGCAGAGATTGTTTTTGAGGGATATGTGGATCCGTCAGATATCCGAGAGGAGGGCCCGTTTGGCGACCACACCGGATATTATACACCAACTGAACCATATCCGACATTCAGATTGACGGGAATATTGAGGCGCCAAAAGCCAATCTATCTTACCACAATTGTAGGCAAGCCAGTACTGGAGGATGCGTACATCGGCAAGGTAATTGAGAGATCATTTCTGCCACTAATTCGAATGTTTCAACCAGAAGTGGTTGATTTTGCGATGCCTGCAGCAGGCTGGTTCCAGGGAATGGCCATAATTTCAATCAAAAAGCGCTACCCGGGTCAGGCCAAAAAAGTGATGATGGGGCTCTGGGGGCTTGGACAGCTGGCGCTAACCAAAATGTTTGTGGTGGTAGATGACGACATCAACGTACACAATATCGATGATGTGATTTGGGCAATTACTACGCGAGCAGACCCGGCGCGCGACACCACAATCATAAACAACACACCGACAGACACGCTTGACCCGGCATCACCTCTGGTGAATTTGGGTTCCAAGCTTGGAATCGACGCAACACAAAAGACAAAAGAGGAAGGATTTACGCGGGAGATCCAGCAAAAAGTCGAAGTGGACGAGCCTACAAAAAACCTTGTGAATTCCAGGTGGCCCAGTTACGGACTTTGATCATTCCGGTTTGCCATGATGCTGATGATCGTATCTCTGGCGTCAATTGCAGAAGACTAAATTCCGTTTTTTTCACGCCCCTCAAGATCCGATTTACCATCTTCAGGTGAATCAGTTTGAATTTCTTTTTTTCTTTTAAGATACAGGCTGACGCCTCCTACAGCCATTGCGCCCAGGAGTATGACTCCGGTGACAATCCACTCAGGATTCATAGCGATTTGAATTTTTTTATGGCTTCTTTGGCCAGAGCTTCCAGGTCAGAGTTTGTGATTTTTGTCGGGTCGCCAGTTGCCATTGCCTTATCATAATCATCTTTGGATGTGTTGAATTTCCTTTTTTCATCGGGCATAACAACCGATACATTTCGAATTAAATAAGCCTGACCGGGTCTTGCGTGCGCACAACCCTTATGGTTTGTATAATACGCAGGGTGCCGTTTTGGGGCCCCAGTTAATCGAATGACGATACTCATAATACAGAGTTGTGGCGTTACACAGTGATGAAAGGCGACATTACGGGGGTTTTGGTCAAGGACATCATGACAAAGGCACTAATATCCGTGGATGAATCAACTACAGTTTTCCAGATCGCAAAGATGATGGAGCGGGGAGGATTTGGGGCCATCATAGTAAAAAAGGGCAGCCGCCCCGCAGGCATAATCACAGACAGAGACTTTGCAATAAAGATCGCAGTAAACAAGTATCCCCTGGACACCCAAGTCAACAAAGTCGCATCATATCCTTTGCAGACAATCGAATCAGGCGAGTCAGTTTTGACTGCTGCAAAGGTCATGGCCAAGAAAAAAATTCGAAAACTCATAGCAGTCCGAGACGGCAGGGTGGTTGGAATAATCACATCAACCGACATTGTAAACCGCTTGTCTAAATTGAAAAATTAATATTCCTTCCAATTGTTTGGCACAGATTCAGGGCTATACAGGATTGTAAAAGTTGTCCCGCTCTTCTGCCCCGTAGCCAATCTGAGTGATTGCATCTATGATTTTTTGTCCTGTCAGTTCAGTTGAGCGGGCACCGGTGCAAGAAACTACCTCCTCGCCAATCAGCGTTCCGCCAAAATCATCCGCGCCACACTGTAACGCAATTTGCGCCATGCCTATACCGTTAGTGAGCCACGAGGACTGGATGTGCGGGATTAGCCCGTCAAATACAAGTCTGGAGATTGCAACCATCTTTAGCAGCTGCATGCCGCCTGCTTCAGGTGTGTGCATTTCTTTTTGTAAAGGTGTATTGTTTGGCTCAAAGCTCCATGGAATGAATGCCATGAAGCCCATCGATTTTTCTTGCAGTTTTGCGATTTTTTCAAAGTGTACTGCGATGTCCCGGTTGCTTTCCACATGACCGTACATCATGGTTGCAGATGCAGGAAGGCCAATAGAATGCGCTTCTTCCATTATTCTAAGCCAGTCATCACTTGAGATTTTTTTGGGGCTGATTATTTGTTTGACTGAATCTACCAGGATTTCGGCTCCAGCTCCAGGTACAGATTGCAGGCCAGCACTTTTCAGTCGCGACAGGACTTCGCCTGTCGAGGTTTTTTCGATTTTTGCAATCATGTCTATTTCAGATGCAGAGAGGCCATGAATGCCCACCTGCGGATATTTTTTGTGAATCATTCTGAATGCATCCTCATAATACTCGATACCAAGTGCCGGGTTGTGTCCCCCCTGAATGAGTACCTGACGAATCCCAAACATCTCCCACGCTGTTTTTATTCTGGCCTCGATTTGATCAAGTGACAGCGTATACGATTCCGAATCTCCGGGCGAGCGATAAAACGCGCAAAACTTGCAGTCAGTTATACAGACGTTTGTGTAATTGAGGATGATGTTGTTTACAAACGAGGCTTTTTTGCCAAATCGTTTTTTTGTAATATGTCCAGCTACTAGTCCCATCAGGTGCACATCAGCGGACTTGAGGAGTCGTACCGTATCCTCGTATGATGGACGATTTCCGAGTAAAGAGTTTTCCAGAATATCGCCAACATCGCTTGAATGGATTTGTTCAGTGATTTGGCTCAATTTGCTTTGATGGTTTTTTATTATTATAAAAATGAAGCGTGTTAGGGAGCACGTTATTTTTATTTAGGGCCCACAAAGGAGATCGCCTATGGTCAGCGGCCTGCAGATAAGGATGGAGAGGATTCTTCGCAAAGGCAAAATGCTTTGCATACCAATGGATCACGGAATATCCAACGGCCCAATTGATGGCCTTGAGAGCCCAGCCGAGATAATTCAAAAATGCGAGTTGCGCGGCCTGACAAGTGTCATAATCAACAAAGGAATTCTAAAGTCATTACCAAGACCAGCACGTGTTGGAGTTTTGGTTCATTTTTCTGCAAGCACGTCGCTTTCTACTGCGCCAAACAGAAAGATGTTAACAGGCAGTGTGGAAGAGGCCCTAAGACTTGGAGCGGATGGGGTTTCACTTCACATCAATGTGGGCGGAAAGGAGGAGCCCGAGATGCTTGAGCAGCTTGGCAGAATAGCAGAAGAGTGCCACAGGTGGAACATGCCACTCCTGGCGATGATGTACCCCCGTGGCGAGAATGTCAAGAATCCGCACGACCCGGAAATAGTAGGCCATGTTGCAAGGATTGGGGCAGAGCTTGGCGCAGACATTGTAAAAACACTATACACCGGAGATATCGACTCGTTTTCAAAAATTGTCAAGAGCACGCCAGTGCCCGTAGTAATTGCTGGCGGACCAAAAGCAAAAACAGATGCAGATGTTTTGCACATGACCGAAGACGCAATGAAGGCGGGGGCAAGGGGGGTGACATATGGCCGTAACATTTTTGCCCACAAACATCCAGACAGGATGGTTGAGGCCCTAGCAGCAATCATGTTTAAAAAAGAGTCAGCAGAAGAAGCAGAGAAGAGAATTGGAAAAAAGTAAAGAGATAGTAATTTTACCCAAGATCTCAAAGCCACAATTGCCCAGGTTTTTGGCAGCACTTGAAGGCATGGGAATCAAGACCGTATACCTTGAGCCAAAACTTCTAGGCAGGTCGAAGTTAGCCTCAATTTATCCATCGCCGGCAGCAAAAT
>SBBK01000033.1 GCA_005240025.1 archaeon | reverse complement strand
GCAAGGGGGCAGGCCTGTGTGAGATGACCCGATTGAGGCTGCCCGTTCCACCCGGATTTACCATTACTACCGATGTGTGCAAAACATACTATCAAAATGGCAAAAAACTTCCAAAACCCCTTTGGGCTCAGGTAATGAAAAACATTGCAAGGCTGGAAAAGAAGACAGACAAAAAATGGAACTCTGACGACAATCCGTTGCTTGTGTCTGTACGATCAGGGGCATCCCTGTCCATGCCGGGCATGATGGACACCATTTTGAATTTAGGCCTAAACGACAGAGCGGTTGCGGCTCTTGCAAAAAAGACAGGCAATGCGAGATTTGCGTGGGACTCGTATCGCCGATTTATCCAGTTGTTTGGCAAGGTAGTGTTTGGGGTAAACGACAAGAGATTTGATTCTGTCCTAGAGGAGGCAAAGAAAAAACAGGCAGTTCACGCAGACAGCGACCTAAACGAGCAATCATTACAGGAAATAGTCTCTCGGTACAAGCAGATCTGCCAGGACCACACAGGAAAACCGTTTCCCGCAAACGCAAATGAACAGCTAGAGCTTGCCATAAAGGCAGTCTTTAACAGCTGGATGGGCGAGCGAGCAGTGGTGTATCGAGAAAAAAACCACATTACAAAGGACATTGCAGATGGCACTGCAGTAAACGTGGTTACCATGGCATTTGGAAACATGGGAAACGACAGTGCCACGGGAGTTGTCTTTACCAGAAATCCCGGTGATGGCACAAACAAGATTTTTGGTGAGTATTTGGTAAACGCGCAGGGCGAGGACGTAGTAGCTGGAGTACGAACACCAAAACCAGTAGATTTAATGAAGGACGAGATGCCAAAAAGCTACAAACTTCTCTTAGACACGTGCAAGAGATTGGAAAAACATTACAAAGAACCTCAGGATATCGAGTTTACAATAGAGCAGGGCAGGTTTTATCTTCTTCAGACAAGATCTGCCAAGATGAATGCGGCAGGGATGATAAAAACATCAGTAGATATGGTAAAAGAAAGACTGATTACCAAAGAGCGTGCACTCCAGAGGCTACAGGCAGACCAGCTCGAGCAGATACTTCACAAAACAATAGATTATGAAAAGGCAAAACAACACAAAAAGGCGGCAAAGGGAATCGCCGCATCGCCAGGTGCCGCAAGCGGTATTGCCGTCTTTGATGTAAAGCACGCAGTGGTAATGGGCGAGAACGGGGCCAAAGTCATACTTGTAAGAGAAGAGACAAAACCAGAGGATGTTCCGGCATTTTTTGCATCGGTTGGAATTTTGACCAGTCGGGGAGGCAAGACATCCCATGCAGCAGTAGTAGCCAGAGGCATGGGTAAGCCCTGCATCGTTGGTTGCTCCGAGATGAAGATAAACGCAGACGCAAAGGAGGCAGTAATTGGAGAGATCGTGATTCGTGAGGGAGACGCAATAACAATTGACGGGAGCCAGGGCGATGTCTACCTTGGTGAGGTGCCTACAATTGAACCACAATTAACTGACGACTTTAAGACAGTTTTGTCCTGGGCCCAAAAGGCCAAAAAGATTGGGATCAGAGCAAATGCCGATACCCCCGACGGGGCCCAGCTTGCAAGAAAATACGGGGCACAGGGAATTGGATTGTGCAGAACTGAGCGAATGTTCAACGCAACAGACAGGCTCGGTCTATTTGTATCCATGATAATGGCAAAAACACCAGAGGAGCGCAAAGTCCACCTAGAAAAACTGCAGGAGCTGCAAAAAAGTGACTTTGTTCAGATATTGAAAGCAATGGAGGGATTCAAAGTGACCATCCGCCTTCTGGATCCGCCACTCCACGAGTTTTTACCAAACCCGGAAGAATTGATAAATAAAATCCACAAGATGGAAAAGACCGGCTCTGCACAAGAAATCGAAGAAACAAAGGCATTGCTTGCCCGCGCCAAAGAGCTGGCAGAGATAAATCCAATGATGGGGCACAGAGGTGTTCGAGTAGGCATAACATATCCTGAGATTTACGAGATGCAGATAAGGGCAGTTTTTGAGGCAGCGGCCGACCTTGCAAGGCAAAAAGTGCGCGCATTTCCACAGATCATGATACCCCAGGTAGGAAGCATTGCAGAGCTGAATCACGTAAAACAGATCTACAACACTGTAAAATCACAAGTAGAGGCAAAACACGGCATGAAGCTAAAAATAAACTTTGGAACCATGTTGGAAGTGGTACGGGGCTGCCTTACCTCAAATGAGCTTGCGCAGACCGCGGAATTTTTCAGTTTTGGGACAAATGACCTAACACAGGCAGTGTTTAGCTTTAGCAGAGAGGATGTGGAAGGCAAATTCCTCCCGGAATACCTAGAAAAAGAGATCCTTGAGCGAAATCCCTTCCAGACAGTAGACGCAAACGGCGTAGGAAGTCTGGTCAGGATTGCGATAACAGATGGCAGGTCTGTCAAGCCGGCACTTGAGATAGGGGTTTGTGGCGAGCACGGAGGCGACCCCAACTCGATCAGGTTTTTCCACAGGGCCGGCGTCTCATATGTGAGTGCCTCACCACACCGAATTCCAATTGCAATAATTGCTGCCGCCCAAGCAAACCTGGAAAACAAGAAATAACTATCCAGCAAGAGACTGGATTTTTCTTTCCAGCTGGGACAAGGTAAATGGTTTTTCTAAAAGAATTATCTTGTCTATCAGATCATCGGAGTCTTCTTCAATTGCCCATCTTTGGTATGCAGATACAAACAGGATTTTTTGCTTGGGGTTTTTTTGAAGGATTTCTTGTGCGGCCCTAGCGCCGGTTTTTTTTGGCATGTTGTGATCAAGCAGCACCAGATCAAACGGCGATTCGTCGAGTGAATCAAAATCAGTTTCTTTCAGGTGTTCCTTGTACTTTTTTACGCACTCTTCTCCATCCTCCGTAGTAATGACGGTGTGGCCTTTTTTTTCCAGCATTAGTTTGTACTGCCTTGCGGCAAACTTGTTGTCCTCTGCAATTAGAATGTTCATTCATTTTTGAGTTGTGACTGGATGCGTTTGAAAACTAGTGTGTTCTTTTCGAACAGCAAGAGTATGATTTCTACGCAAGCCTTTATTTATTAAAAATTACCGTTCGGGTAGGTTCGTTTTACGGGCAGTACCGAGTAAGACTAGCCAGGACCAACCAAACCCAGGTGGGGATACCTAACCATGCCCCAGGTATCCTCACTTTAAAAATTCATTCTAGACGCAAAAAAGTTGTCCCAAATGGACCGGATGGGGTCAGAGGCCGCTGGGCTCGGATCTCCAACATTTGACTGGTAGAAAGCAATTGGAG
>SBBK01000236.1 GCA_005240025.1 archaeon | reverse complement strand
TGCATACCAGTGAAGGCATCGATCTGATAAAAAAACCAGTTGAATATATTTTGTTTCATTATTTTTATGAACGATCTGGTCTATTTTTTCTCCACCCGAGAAATCAAACGGTATTTCTCTCGCCCCGAGGTCTAGTCTGACTTTTTTTCCGCAGGTGTAACAATAATGTTTTCCACAACTGCCTTTGTTAGCTCCTCGATGATCTTTATCTTTCTCTCATCTGTTTCCCCTAGCATTTGCAGTGCCTTTTCCAGCTCTCTTTTCCTTATGGTATCTGCGCTGGCAAAAACCCCTCGAACTATGGGTTCTGGTTTTACCTGCCTCATTGCAGCCTCGATGACAGGTACCTCTTTTTCTATCTGTTTTTCTACTGCGAGAACTTTGTCTTTTATGGCGTTTAGATCCCTGTCATCCATTTCAGTTATCTGATCCCTGAACATCAACTTGGTTCCTGGGAGCGAGGATATCTTTTCGTCCACTGCTCTGGGGTCTGACACATCCAGTATCATGGTTCCTGTCTTTTTGTTTCCAAGAACTATCTTTAATTTGTCATACATGATGATAAAATAGTCTGCAGTGGTGGCAACAAAAACGATATCGAATTTGTCAAATCCTTTTAGCACATCTTCAAAACTTATCGGTTTGCCGCCAAGAGTTTTTGAAAATCCTGTGGCCCGCTCAATGGTTTTGCTGGTGACGTCAAAGGCAACTCCTTTTTTGCCAAGGGATTTGGCAACCATGGCCGCTGTCTCACCAGTTCCTACGAGCAAAACGCGCTTTTTTGCATCCAGTCCTGCCAGGTCTTGCGCAGTTTTTACCGCAATATCGCCAACCGATATTGCGCCTTTACTTATTCCGGTTTCTTCTCTGATGCGTGTTGCCACCCGAATAACTGTGTCAAACAACTTGTTTAGTACCATGCCTGATGTCCTGGCTAGTCTGGCATTTGAGATTGCAGCCTTGATTTCATCAAGAATTGTCTCGTTTCCCACAACTATGGAATCCAGACCCGATGCCAGCCTTGTCAGGTGGAGGTAAACGTCAGAATCTTCATAGACTTCGAGGATCTGGTCCAGGTGATCCAAATCATACTGGTCCAGCTGGGTCAGCGATGCCCAGGTGTCTCTAATTTTGTGAATGACAAGTGTCTGCCCTTCGGTTCGCCTCACATCTGGCACATCTATTTCTTGCAGGTTTTTCACCGTAAATACCTCGACACGGCTTCCTGTCTGAATTATTACGCATTCTGAGATGCCTGGAATTTTCATAAATGCGTCGGAGGCTGCCTTGATGTCTTTGAATGCAAATTTTTCTAGCTTGTGAATTGGAAGATTTTTGAAAGTAACCCTGATGTTGACAACCTGGAAATTATTTTCGCCTGCCATGTCTATGCGTGGATCTTGTCCCTCCCGCCTTTTGCTGTGCGGAAAACATTCATGCCATAGTAATAATTCTGATACAAAGAATCCAAATGAATGAGGGTCTGCTCGGCTCTGGCAATTTCTTCTGCATTTAGCTGGGGGTTGCTCCTTAGGTAATCCAGTCTGTGTTTTGTTTGATTTACCAGCTCGGCTATACCGGATTCGTAATTTGAGGTTCCTGCAAATTCTGGGGTGAGTATGTGCTTTGGGTCATAGAGGGGTGTTTGGTCTTTTGGAATCTCTACGTTTCTTGATATTTCTTCTTCCTCTTCTTCTGTAAGGACACGCCGTGGGGGGGCAAGCTCCCTTTTGTATAGGAAAAATTCCGGCTCGCCCATTTCTCGCCTGAAGATGCGTTCCTGACTGCGTTTGTCAGTTGGGGCTTTTGCTGCAGTTACTGCCCTGACTGCCGCCTTGGCTTCCTCGTATTCTCTGGTTGCCTCTGCTTCAGCTGCTGCCTTTGCCGCTGCGGCTTTTTCTGCAGCTGCCTTTGCAGCCGCTTCTGCCAGCTCCGCTGCCTCTGCTGCTGTTAGTCCGTTTTGAGGTGGATCTCTAGACTCTGACAATGTAATTGTGTCAAATTGGGTTAAATTTTAAGTTTTTAGGTTATGTTCTCATTTCTCTTTTCCGGAAATCATTTCGCAACCTAGTACCAAATAATATACTAGGCTTCTTTTGGAGGAACATGATCAAGCGCTATGGGAGAACCAGGAAGCTTGATGACAACAAGATACGCGTGCATATCAGCGATGGCCAAAGGAGGATTGTCCTTGCAGCCTACAGATACATGGTCAACGCTCTCTATCTCAAGATGATCGATGATGACTATGGGGTTCATATCAACCACAATAGGATACATCAGGTACTCAAGATGAATGGCTTGGCAGTGCCGTCTAGTAAGAAGTGGATAAGGAGAAAATGGGTTCGTTATGAGAGGGAACATTCGAACTCCCTGTGGCATACAGACTGGCACGAGATAAAGGACCAAAGTTGGAAGGGACAGTGGTTGATAGTGTACCAGGATGACGCCTCAAGATACATCACTGGATACGGCGTCTATCCAACTCTTACTACCAAGTTCTCTGTAGATGCTCTAGACAGAACGATTAGGGAGTATGCTCTTCCTAATGCGAAATCATTTCCGGAAGCAACACATATCTATTAATTTAGAATGAGAAAAATATCACAGTAGGAAATTGAGTGGCTCGATAAGTAGAAACATGATATCAGTTTATGTCACCAATCTTGTTCCTGCAGCACTGACATACATATTTTGGTTAATTGTTGCAAATCACGCAGGTGCAGAGACAGTTGGGACAGTGGTTGCACTTGGCTCTCTTGCCATGATCCTAAGTTCGATGGCTGGCCTTGAGGTGGCCATAGGCATGAAACGGTTTTTGGGAAAAGCTGTTGCAGACAATAATTTGCTAGTGTTCAAACAAATTTTTGCGTCATCAATGCTGATCATTGCAGGCACCACTACTGCAACTTTGCTGATTATGTTACATCCATTTTTCGATATTTTAGGACGTGTCGGAATTAAAGAACAGTTTTTGCCAGTTATAGTAATTATTGTTGTCAGCAATGTTTTGATAAACATGTTAGTGAATGGGTTGATTTCTGCTCTGAAATCAAAACTCATGATAATACCATACATCATCAGCTCCTCGGGCAGATTCCCTGTCCTATTTTTGCTATTTACACTGCTTGAAGTTTCAGAGATGAATGTAGCTTGGGCATATTCATCTCATTATGTCGTTCTTTCCGTAATTTTGGCCGGAGTTATGTTTTACGCATTACGAAAGATTTCGGGTAGATTGTTTGCGGATTTGAAAAACAATACAAAACTGGTTCTTGAAGGAAGCCTCTCAAAATGGCTACCCCAAATAGTGGGCGTCATAGAATCATCGCTTGCAACACTGACGATTTTTTCATTAAAGGGCGCCTTGGAAACAGGTCTGTACTACATTTCATTTGCAATTTTTAGCATAATAAGCATGATTCCAAGTGCAATCAACATGGTTAGTCATCCAGTAATGAGTGGAATGGATACAGAGAGGCAAAAAGAATTCCTTTCCAAGTCGCTCAAGTTTGGCTTTCTTGTAACCATGCCAATTGCTGCTGTTGCATATTATTACTCAGAGCCAATACTGACAGTTTTCGGTAAGGAATTTTCAGTTTCAACAGACATACTGTCGATTCTTCTGATAAGTCTTCCAATGGCAATAATTATGGATGGTTGCTTTTACTTACTTTTTGCTCGAGGCAATTATAGGAATCTATTGTATTTGGGATTTTCAGTCAATGCAACAAGAATGGTAGCTTATTTTATGCTAGTTCCAGTTTATGGCGGAATCGGTAGTGCTATCGCGTATGTTATTGGAAGTGTCATACAATTATCGATGACAATCATACTTGTAAGAAAAGAAAAATTGAAAATTGACTATCGAGTATATTGCATAGTTGGTGCAATTCCCTTTGGAATCGGCTATTTACTCAAGATTGCAGAAATTGGATTTGGCGATTTTGCGATATTGGTAATTGCTTCTTTGATAGCTTACTCTTGCCTCAGATTGATTAATGAATCAGAAATTGAAATAATTCTTGCAGTAATGATGCCACCGGAAAAAGCTCACACAACAACAAGGCGAATCATAGAAAAGCTAAGACAGTTCAGACTTATGTAAAGTGCTTAAATTTGATTATTTGATGTATTTTTAGAAATACCACAGCATGATTTAGTAACAAAATAACCAAAAGTAAAATAATGACAGAAATTGTGAGGATTTTCGTATAGCATGGCACAAAAATCTCGTTTAGAAAGAGAATTAACAAGAGAGCTGCGAAATAAAGTAGTTCTGATCACTGGTGGGGGTGGAAGCCTAGGCTCGCACATAACAAAAAGACTACTAAAATACCCAATCAAGGCAGTCAGAGTTCTCGATATTGATGAATATGCATTATTCAAGCTAAAGCGTTCTGTAAAAGATTCTAGGTTACGATTGTTACTTGGTGATATAACGAACAAAGACAGAGTCGAGATGGCTGGAAATGAAGTCGACATTGTTATTCATACAGCAGCAATAAAAAATATCGAGATATCAGAATTCAATCCAATTGAGACTATCGAGACGAACATCAACGGAACTGTAAACTTGATTCAGATGACAATGAGAAGAAAACCAAAAAGATTTTTGAACATAAGCACAGACAAGGCAGTAGACTCCTTTACGTTGTATGGAGTAACAAAACAACTAAGTGAGAAATTAATCACATGGGGCGGACACCACCTACTAGACACTAAGTTTGCCTCAATTCGTTTTGGAAACATTTTTGAAACAAGAGGCAATGTGTTTGAGATTTGGGCCGAAGAGGCAAAGAAGAACGCTCCTTTATCGTTAACTGACACAGCGATGAGAAGATACTATATCCACATTGATGATGCTGTCGATGTTATTTTTGAGTGCATACGAACTATGGAAAGAGGAGAAATTTTTGTACCAAAAATGAAAGAGTATAAAATGAAAGATCTTGCTACAAAAATTTCAAAAAAACACAAGATAATAGGATTGAGGCATGGAGAAAAACTAAATGAAATTTTGATTACTGATGCTGAAAAATCAATAGCTGAAGAAAGAAAAAACATGTGGATAATACGACCGCGTGCCAGACTCTAATGTGTGGATTATTTCTTATAATCTACAGTCAACCATCTCGCTGGTGGGGAAAACACCTTATTTTATCCACTATTGTGTAAAAGAAATCAGGCATGTGTGTCAGGTTGGTGTAACTGCGTAACTCCTAATATAATAGTAAAACATTTTTTCTATTAAATGAATAAAGCGGAAATTAACTTGAGCAGTTACAATAATGTGGAGTCATTTTCCAATTTCATAGACAACGATCAGGTTAAGAAATACAGGGAACATAAGTTGAAAGAAGCTCTAAGAGCAGTTGGATTTATTAAAAAAGTTCTCTCTGAAAATGCGTTAAAAAATGGAATCAGGGTACTAGAAATAGGAAGCGGAAATTCAAAACTGTTATTTCAACTATCGTTACAAAAATTATTGAAACAGGGCTACGGTATAGAAGTTAGCAAGTCCAGATATGAGTTTGCTGAAAAATGGAAAAAAGATCTTAAAATCATCAATGTTGAAAACATCAATGCCGATATATTGGACACCAATTTGGAACAATTCGCAGAAATTGATTTGTTGGTATGTATAGATACCGCTCTGCAATTTCTAGAACCGATTAGAAAAAATAGTGTTAATGAACTATTTAGCAGATTATCAAAAATACTAAGCAACAATGGTTGTATTGTTCTTGAACTATGGAGTATGAATAACATACTAAAGAACATTTATGCAAACAATGGATTATACAAAACGTGGACCAAATTTGGTGATTCTGATCCCTTCTCTTATGCAATTGAAAGTATTGAATTAGATGATGAAAATTATATAGTCTGGAATAAGCATTTTATTTCTACGCATGGTAAGACTAACGACAATCGTTACGTTATGACAAATATTCTAAAACCATACTCTGTAAAAGAGATTGCCAAGATGTTAGGCGATGCGGGTTTTAGCAATGTACAAATTTACAAAAACTTTGAGTTTGGTTTATACGATTATAATCATGACGAGTACATCGTAGTAGCAAAAAGATAGTTGAGACTTGGGCATAACCTAGTGACCTTCTGAGGCTGACATTGTTGGGCAGCATGGTTTTGATTGCGTTCATCTTTTGTTCCACTCCAGCGTTTTTTTAATTTTGTTGAATAGTTGCATAACTATGCCTTAATTCTGATTTTGCGCCACAATTAAAATTCAACTGTCTGCACGGGCACTTGTGTCAGTTAATAAGATGGATTCTTGGCTCCATAGTAATGAGTAAAGGTTCCATAATGATGCTGGCAAGAAAATATCATGGATATGGGGGGCATAGCGTATCAATCAATCGTTTTTGTGAAGGCCTACAAAAACTTGGTTATGATACTACGATCGCCGCATTTGATTTTGAACGTGAGCCTCCAAACAACATTAACAAATTACTCTTGAGAAAGTCATCATTTTATGTAGATTTTAAAAAATTCGATATCATTCATAACCATCACACCATAACAAATTATTGCTCCCTCTTTACATCAAACCCATTTTTATTTCATTATCATGGGACCCTTGGCAAAATCCAGGAAATCAATCTCCGCATTTCACTGCTCGCATGTAGAAACAAGATATCAAAAATAATCGCAGTGTCTAGTGGGGCATTAGCGCACTTGCACACCATCAGGAAAAATCTGCGGGTGGAAGTAATATCTAACGGTGTTGATGCGGATTTTTTCCACCCAGATCTGCCACAGTCACGTAAGAAGGGTGATCCACAATTGCTTTATGTTGGTAATCTTTATTATTATAAAAATGTCGAAACGCTCATCGACGGCATGGTTCCTATATTGAATGCATACCCAAAGGCACATTTACAAATAATAGGCGATGGACCAGAACGTGAAAAACTTCAGAATCTGGTTAAAGAAAAAAAACTAGAAAATAATGTAACGCTTGAAGGCAAGCTATTGGGTGATGAATTAAGGTATGCATATTCCTCATGTGACGTGTATGTGTCTGCAAGTACAAAGGAGGCAGACCCGCTGCCACCAAAAGAAGCAATGGCCTGCGGCAAACCTCTACTCCTTTCAGATATTCAAGCTCACAGAGAGTCAACATTGAATTCAAACGCTGCAGTGCTGTTCCCATTAACTGATGTTTCTGAAATTGGAAATAATTTGCAGGAATTATTAAAAAAT